>SLQI01000090.1 GCA_007131535.1 Balneolales bacterium
ACACCTTATCGCCTTAATCGTACTGTTCGGCGCTGTTTACGCAGGGGCTAATCTCTTTACCGGTGATGGTAGCTGGCTCGGACTTTCTGTGACAGGATGGTTCTGGCTTACTATTGCTGTCGGGATTATGCACCAGATCGTAACCTGGGTTGGTTGGCGTTCCCAGCTTCAATGGGGCTTGTTTACGAAGTGGTTCGGAAGTCGGGATTTGATGGTGTGGGGAATCCTTTTTTTGACTCTTTTGGTGGCACGACCGCTCACGCTTATCGGGTTGGGTATAGCGGACTTCGGCTCACTGCCGGCTTCCCCGGAGGTGTCCATAGCTGTAGGCGTTGTGGTACTTGTACCAGGTGCATATACACTCTGGTCAACGGCCCGCTACTTTGGGGTCACACGGGCTATGGGAGCGGATCACTTCCGTCAAAAATACCGGGAGATGCCGCTGGTTGATAAAGGTGCATTTGCCTGGAGCGGCAATGCAATGTACGCCTACGGATTTTTAACCCTGTGGGCTATCGCTCTGTTAAGCAATTCACTGGCCGCCGTAGTCGCAGCGGCATTTCATCACCTTTACGTCTGGGTACATTACTTCTGCACCGAAAAAGTGGATATGGAATTGTTGTATAGGTAGAAAAAAAGAGAATCTATAGAAGTATCGAAACGAACTGATACGCTACTTGCCGTAATTTTCTGCTAAAGAGACATCCCCGGATTCATGCCGGACTAAATAATTGCAACCCTTACGATTAAGTGGATAGCAATTTTATTGTTATTCGAACTACTATCTAATCAGTCGCAGTAAATTAAATGCATTATATAGTAGACCCTGGATTGGCCTGCCATTTATTAATACCGTCTTCTATAGTATAATCACACGAACTCGAAGGGTTCAATTGTAAATAGTGATTAGCCCACTAAGCAATATGTGGTTATTTATCGCCAACCCGACCACCCAACTCACATAGAAAAAAGTGGTTTGAATGATCCGGTCTTATAGAATTATCCGTATTGAGTGATGAGATTATATAAAATGCTATTGCTTCAGCTCATTAAGGAAGTTTTTTATACATAATGCCTATACATAATTATGGGACAAGTACAATCAACTAATAAATATTATATAAATACTTGTTATAAAGTAGAAAATCTAAAACTGCCCAAATTAAGAGTTGTAGCTCTGTACAGGTTGAGCCTGCCTCTCGTGCCGGCTCAGCAGTAAATATTTATGGAAACTATCAGATCACTTTTTATCAAAACCCTTAATCTTTGTATGGATCGTCGTATGTCTCGTTTGTTTACCACCGTCAAAACAGCCTTAGTTCTGGTAACCGCTGTGCTGTGCAGTCTGGCCCCGGTTCGGGCACAGGAAGCTGTACAGATAGATATTCTCAACATCCCCTCGGTGCTGCCATCCCCATTTGTCAGTGATTTAGAAAACGCGGTGCTCTCCGGGCGCTACCAGGCGCAGCTGAATTACATCACGACCGGCAGCGAGCCGGTGGACCTGGAGTTTGTAGTTCGGCTGTACCGTAATAACGAATTGCTGGTGGAGGAGCTTTCGGAGCCGGAGCAGTTCTATCCGGGTATGCATACGATGACGCCGATATTTGATTTCATAAACATCAATCGCCGCCTCGATGAAATCATCGCCGATCTGGATGGCGGTCTGGCCGAACAGGTGCTGCAAACCGGTATACTTCCGGAAGGCCGCTATCGCATTGAGCTGGATGCACGTCCGGTTGACAACCGGCAGGTAAGGGTTAGCCGGGGACCGGCCGATTTTACAGTCACCTACCCTCAGCCTCCGCGGATTACCTCTCCGGCCGATGGAGCTGACATCACGATGGCGAATCCAGTGTTCAGCTGGTCGCCGGTTTTGGCCGACGGCGCGTATATGATGGAGTATGAATTTTATATGGTCGAGGTTCTTGATGGGCAAACCCCGGAGGAAGCCATCAACGCCAACCGTCCGCACCATGATCAGGTCTTGTTCGGAGAGACTTCGCTGGTATATACGAACGATTTATTTCCAATGGATGAAGGGGCGACTTACGCCTGGCAGGTTACCGCCAATGAAATCAACGATGAACTGCCAATCCGCAACAATGGTGAGAGCGAGATACACACCTTTACCTATCACGATGATAGTGTAGACCCGGGCGACCTGGCCGACCTTGAAGAAATTGAATTGGTGCCGGGAGTTTTGACTTTAACCGGGCTGGAAAATCTGCCGGAGGAGCAGATTGAAAAAACCAGGATGCATCTTGAGCTCAACGGAGAAGTTCAGGCAAGGTTTGAAATGAATTTCCTCGGTGAGCCGGTTGAAGTGGCCGCCGAAATGCGCGGACTTCAGATTCAGCAAACCGGGCTTGATAATCCGGTTGTAACCGGAGGGCGGGTGTCACTGGATGTCTATTCAGAGTCCGGTGAAATTCTTCCCGGCAATGATCAGATTATACTAAGTGGTCTTGAATATCATTTCCCGGCAGGCTTTACAGGTGTCGCGGAGTTTACCGATGAAGAGTTAGGCGGAATCAGGGCTGAAGGCCAGCTTAGCCTGTCCAATGCCGGCGCGGAAGGTATACTGGAAGCGCAAGTCAACAATCTGCTGAATTTCGAAAGTGATATCGTAGAAGTAGACGTCAACAGGGTGTATGTCAGCCTCCCCGGGGAGGAAGTCTGGGCCGATGGAGAAGTTACATTTCTCGGAGAGCCTGCTCCCTGCAGTATCAACCGTTTAAATTTACTGTCGGAACAGATTCACTCCGCATGGTCCTGCGATGTTACGCGAGAGATGGATATTGTCGGGAATGATGAGCACGTCCGGTTTCAGCTTCATGAGAGTAATGGTACACTCACACTCGATCGCGAAACCAATGAGATCGACTATGATCTTAACACCGGAGCCTCATTCGCATTCGCTTTTGAAGAAGAAAACTCATGCGATATCGAATTGCGAGGAAACTGGGCAAGCGGTGATGCACCGGAGTTTGATTTAGTGAGAAATTCGTGCAGTATTCCGGAGCCGGAACTGGATCTTGGTTTCGCAC
>SLQI01000103.1 GCA_007131535.1 Balneolales bacterium
AAATAGTGAAACCTGCTATTTAAATCCGGCAGTATTTTCTTAAATAGTGATAATTATTTCAACGACACATAAAACTATTTCACCTCCCCCATCAAACCTTCCCTTTTTTCTGCCGTCTTAATAATACAAGCCTCTTAAACTACCAACACTATTAACTTCGAGGATACCATGATTCTGAAAAGTATTTTACTTCTGATTATCGCGGTGGGAACACCGTGGCTGACAATGGGCCAGGCAATGGATTCCGGCCGGATGGCGATTCCGGGCGTACAGCATATAATGACCGAATACGGTAAACAGCTTAATCTTACCGATGAGCAAAAAGCCGAAATGGCAGCTCTAAGTCTGGATTACCGTCGTGGAATGCAGCGTATGGCTTTGCAGGTGGACGGAAGGCATTGGCGTGGTGATCGCAGGTCATACAGAAGAGCGCGGGGTGTGGAACCTCGGGGTGAGTTCCGGGGCCGGCGTGATGCAGGTGAAGCAAGGTCACGATGGGAGCGTCGGGATGAAGACGTTCAGGCGTTCCGGAGGGATAGCTTGTATCTGAAAATCCATGAAGTTTTGGATGAAGAGCAAAGTGAAACCCTTAAAACGATGCTTACAGAGCGGGCTGAAAGACAGCATGAGTACCGGGCTCTGCGGCATGAACAATTGATTGAGCGGGCCGGTATTGAAGGTGAAAAAGCGACGCAGGTCAAAGCGATCCTCGATCGCCGAAGTGAAAGCCGGCACGAACTTGCGTTGAACCGTATTCAAAATCCGGGTGAATTTGACCGCGACGAAGCCCGGGAGACGTTCCGGGATATGTGGGAAATTCGCGAAGAATTAGGTGAAATTCTCACGGCCAATGAGTATCGTGAGTTACAGAGGGTAATGAACCCGCGTGCGGCGCAGGCAAGAAGACTGCACCGCTGGTAACCGGTGATCACAGGCCAGGTATGCTAACCGGATTGCAATGTCCGCCTACAGTGCTGAACAATTCCAGAGTGAAACACCACAGCTATACCCACGCCTCAGGCGGGCGGTTACGGCTTACCTGGCCGGCAGTGATGTTGACCCGGATGATATCCTGCAGGAAACGTTTCTGAAAGCCATCCGCAACCTGGATGGGTTTAGAGGTCAGGCCGGGATATATAGCTGGCTTTATTCTATCGCACGAAATCTTTGTATTGATGAATTTCGCAAACAGCAAAATCGCAGCATGATTACCTCCGTACCGGTGGAGGAATTTGAGTTGGCGTCTGATCAGTTCGCGGATGAAGCTGAACGCGAAGAAATCCTGATATTGCGAAAAGCCATAGCCGTACTTCCGGTAATGTTCCGGGATGTAGTGATTATGAAGGCTATTGAACAAATGAGCTATGAAGAAATCGCCGATATTACCGGTGTTAACATCCAGACCCTCAAAAACCGGATGTTCCGGGCCCGAAAGATGCTGGCAGAGTCTCTGAAAAAAATGGGAGTTGATGAGCCATGACCAACCGATTTGAACATAAACCGGAACGCGAAGAACTCGAACGTCTGATCAATGATGCCGTGGACGGTTTGTTAAGTTCGGCTGAAATCAAGGCGCTTGAATCGGAGCTGGCAAATCATCCGGATCTGCAAAAAGATTATCACACCTTGATAGCTATGCCGAACCCGGCAAACGCGTTTTCGGATGATTCCGACACTTTTCGGGATGACCGACGCATACGGCATATTCAGGCGATGGTGCGTGATGAGTATGAGGCCAACCAGCCTCTTGAAGAGTTGACGTTTTTGCTTTTAAAACGCTATGCCCTGGCAGTATCTCTGGTGATTTTCGGAGCTATTTCCATCACGAATATAATTTTTTCACTCGAACAGGATAGCTCTGAAGAAATCCCGCTCAACGAAATATTTTATAATGTTAATGCTGATGATCCGGGTGAATACCTGATCTACCTGGATCAATGGATGATGGAGGATTGATCCCCATGAGTACCCGAATAAAAGTAGCTTTAGCCCTGACCGCTTTATTTGTTGCCGGCTTTGCCTCAGGGTATCTGTTTCATCGCACGATCGTGGTTTCTGCCGACGACCGGGTTACCGATGTCATGACCGAACCCCGGACGGAACGCGGGGAAATGATGCGGCGCGGTCTGCAAAGAGAACGTGATGAAGGCCGTTTTCGGGAGCGATTTACGGAGGTCCTGGAGCTTGAGGAAGACCAACAGGACCCCTACTTCCGCCGGATTACCGACTATCATGAGACGGTTCACGAAAAAATACGGGATCAGCGGCAAATGGAACGGGAGCTGATCAGAGAACACTATCGAGAGCTTCGGGCTGACCTGTCGGAATTTTTACGGGAGGATCAACTTCAAAAGCTGGATCAGTATCTGCACCCGGATTCGGTAGGTCACGTTTTGAGACGTAGATGGACGCCCGATCGCGCACCCCGGGAAAGACGGAGTCCGGGTGAATATCGTTGATCGGGATCCATTAGATGATTGGCTGCCGGCTGACACCCGGAAGAAACCGGTTCTATCTTAGCAGCCGGGCATGCCCTTAGCTATTTGGTGTTATCCAACTGACCGTTTTTTTGTCCTTCAAGCATTTGCCGGAGCCGCTCGGCTGTCTTACGCATAAGCACGGCCTGGCTGCTGAGCTCTTCTGCGGTAGCGGATGTTTCCTCCGAGCCGGATGCATTTTGCTGGACCACCTTGTCAATTTCATTAATGGTCGTTTTGATTTGTTCCAGGCCTTTCGATTGTTCTGCCGAAGCCGTGTCGATTTCAGTGAGCCAGTTTGCGACATCCTGAGTGGTTTTATTTACTGAACTGAAGCCTTCATTGGTTTTGTCCAGCAACTGGTTTCCTTCCTCTACCCGTTCTATGGTACCGCTGATTAAATCCTGCGTATCTTTGGCAGCTACTGAGGCACGCATGGCAAGCCGTCGAACCTCCTCAGCAACTACAGAGAACCCCTGTCCGGCTTCACCCGCTCTTGCGGCTTCCACCGAAGCATTCAAAGCAAGTAAGTTGGTTTGGAAGGCGATTTCATCAATAGTTTTGTTGATC
>SLQI01000483.1 GCA_007131535.1 Balneolales bacterium
CCAACCAGCGTATGATCAAAATCGTTGACCAGAGACGTCTCCCGGACCAGGTCATCATTGGTAAAATCCGACCCCATCCACGACTGCGCCATCATGGAAGATGGCATCCGGATGGTACGATCCACATTGGGCTGATAGTTCCAGATCTCATTACCTCGCTTCAGGAAAGCGGTTCCCCGTTCGCGGGCCGGACTGGTGATCACTATCAGGCTGTAGCGCTCTCCCATCGCCCAGCTTCTTAAAGTAATATCCCGGGTATACCTGGGACGCTCAATGGTCATAGCCATTTCAGCGTAGCTGGCCTCCCCGCGCATATGCTCATCCATTAAACGGATGATTTCCCGGGGATCTTCATTTCCGGTTCCACCTGTGGTCAAAGCCATAGCCAGGAGGGATAATAAAATCAGTATTTTCATGGTCGTATTAACTTACATAGCGGACTGTGTTTCCATCTCTTTGGCTTTTTCTTTAATTCGTTCAAATTCAGCAATCAGCCAGCTGTAATGTTGGTTGAATTCACGGATTCGATTCATGGTATGATCTTCTTTTTTGCGCAGTTTTTGCGCCTGTTCCAGCTGGTGATTAAATACTCTGGCTTTCTCGATCCGCTCGTCCAGCATCTTGCTGATTGACAATTGTTTTAACCGATAATAGGTTTTACGATCCCCCGGCAAGCTGACCGACTCTACTAATCCCAGGTTTTCAAGCATTTTGATATTGGTACTGATAGAACCTTTGCTGGCCTGAAGCGCTTCGGTCAGCCCGTCAAATGATACCTCCGTTTCATCGGCTACCATCAACCAGGAATAGATCCTGCCGGCCATGCGGGTCAGACCAATTTCTTCAAACAACAGGGCTGTATCTTCGACAAATTGCAATCGTTCAGTGTTCACGACAGGTTTACTTTAAATTTTCGGGAGATTCCATTCAGTTTAATGAGTTCAATATGTTCTGAACTAATATAACGTATAAGGAAGATAGTTTGGTTCGACAGTTGAAGCTCCACCTATCTTTTTTTCTTATCCGAGCTACCTTTTTATAAGTGAATAAGTCACTCCCTTGTGAATAATGCTATCCACTCCCATAGTGGCAGATGCCTGCTAACTTTTTAAGCTAACCTCTGAATCACCATTTGCAGTACACTTTCGCTCACAATTTAAAATTCGTATCGATATACGAGATTAACGCCTCAACCGCCTGTTGTTCGGTCAGGTTTGATGTATCAATTTTTAATGCCGGATCTTCCGGAGCTTCAAACGGGTCGGATATTCCGGTAAACCGGGTGATTTCTCCCTTTTCCACTTTTTCATACAGTCCTTTGGGATCTCGCTTTTTACAAGTTTCCAGATCAGCTTCTATATAAACCTCATGAAACCGTTCTGCCCCGATAATTCCCTGCGCCTGTTTCCTGTTTTCATGATAAGGAGAGATAAACGCTGTGATCACCAAATTTCCATGCTGTTGCAACAACGCCGCAACTTCCGATAATCGCCGGATGTTCTCGATCCGATCTTCTTCTGTAAATCCCAGGTCTTTATTCAGCCCGTGCCGGATGTTATCACCGTCCAGCACAATCACCTGCCAGCCGTTATCAAACAATTGGCGCTGAACTGCTCTGGCCAGGGTGGATTTACCTGAACCGCTCAAGCCTGTAAACCACAAAACACCGGAACGGTGACCGGCTTTGTTTTCGAATTCTTCGGTGGAAACATAGCCACCCGACCAAACGACATTTTTTGACATAATCAGCGTAAAGTTATCTCCCGGTTGTGTGATTTCCTGAAAATCGGATTCTCAGTTATTATAACCAAGGCTAATAGCAAATAAAAAAGCCGCCTCACTGGTTTGAGACGGCTTTTCACAAAAATCAATCCGGATGGTATACAGGTTTAATCCAGTATACCATCGATTTTATCGTTGAGATCCTCTAAATGATATCGCGTTGTGGAGTTGGCAGCTCTGCCGGTTGCCGATTCGATATCACGCTGGATTGCTCTCAGGTTACCACGCAGCATAGAGCGGGACTCACCGGAAATACCGCCGGAATCCAGATTTTGCTCTGCACGGTCAACATAAACTCTTTGCAGGTTTCTGCGATACAGGTCGATATCCACCGGGTTGCTGTCAAGCTCACTCCAGATCCCCTGCCGGAGATCACCGAGCAGATCACCGATAGAATAGGTATCGCCGCCGTTCATAGCTTCGTTTTCGGCCATACGTTTCCAGCGGGCATCGTTCATCAGCATACTCAAAATCTGAGTCTGCCCCTGTTGAATCATATCGGGAGCGCCGCTCTGCCGAATAAGGGACAACACTTCATCATCCAGCAGATATTCGGGGGTCCGGAAAGCCTCTTCATTCAGATAAGCTACGGCTTCTGCCTGTCGGTAAGCCGGCACGTGTTCATACACCGCGCCATCCTGACCATATACTTTTCGCTCACCGATCACACCGCCAACCCACATGCCAACATGGCCGAGCATCCGGTTTCGCTGCTGGATTACATTGGTGTATAATTCATCCAGATCACTGTAATCCTCACCTTCCGTTCCGGCAGCATCAATGATAAATTCCATAATCCTCTTAAGATTTTTGATGCCGTAGGTTGTCGATTTCACGTGGTTATCCCCCAGAGCTTCACGCTGCTGAGTCGGATCTACAGCTGAGAGGTTTCCGAACCGAAGCATAGGCTCGTCTTCCTGTCTTGCGGCGATCTCATTCAGATAGGAGCGCTCCTCATCGGGATCGTCGACATCAAACGGGGTGTACCCCCACTCGATGGCAAACTTGTCATAAATCGACACCTGCGGAAACATGTAAGCATTGTCACCCGGCTGGGCTACATAGTTCATTCGGGCATAGTCCATGATGGAAGGTGTGGTTCCGTACTTTTCAGTAAACGTCTGACTTCTTAGGCTGTCGGTTGGCACCGAAGCACTTGCTTTCATGTTATGAGGATGCCCCAGCGTGTGCCCCACTTCATGTGCAACGACGTAGCGAACCAGCCGGCCCATCAGCTCATCCGGGAATGGCAG
>SLQI01000099.1 GCA_007131535.1 Balneolales bacterium
AGCTGAACGCGAGAGGTCAATTATCCTGTTATTGCGATATGGTCCGCGGTCGTTAATTCGTACCGTAACCGATTTATCATTTTCTTTGTTGATTACTTTGACAACCGTATCAAAAGGCAGTGTGCGATGTGCAGCAGTGGTATCGGATTGATCGTAGATCTCTCCACTTGAAGTCATTTGCCCGTGAAACCCGGGACCGTACCAGCTGGCTTCTCCCTCCTGGATAACAGGATCCGAGCAACTACTGACCAGCAGAGCGACCAATATGATTATTAAAAGTGTGCTCATAAGGTAATTTACTATGGCTATCAACCTCATTTGCTAAAACGCAAACCGCCGCATAAATCATTCATTATTTTCAGCTTCAGCAGAGGAATTCCTGTTTTATGCTCGAAAATATTTTAAATCTGAAAAATCAGCAGTCTGCTTGCAAAACTCATTTACTTTAATACATTAAATACAAGCCCGTATATCGATCATCAGATCGAATTTAACACAAATACAAAAACCAGGAGGTCGGTATGGAAGTACGGGAAATTCTATCCAAAAAAGGCAGTGATGTTTACAGCATAACTCCGGAGTCTTCGGTGTTTGAAGCCATCGAAAAGATGGCAGAACTCGAGGTGGGAGCATTGCTGGTATTGAAAGACGGTAAATTGAACGGGATTATCTCGGAGCGGGATTACCGGATTAAAGTGGTTTTAAAGGGACGCACCTCAAAAGAAACCAAAGTCAAGGAGATTATGGCTTCCGATGTGATTACGGTAAGCCCGGGTGATTCAGTAGAGGATTGTATGGGATTAATGACCGATAAGCGCATAAGGCACCTGCCGGTATTAGAGAATGAGAAGGTTATCGGGGTGATTTCTATTGGAGACATCGTTAAGTCGATCATCGATAAGCAAAAAGAAGAGATTGAAGATCTGAAGGGGTACATATCCGGCTCGTACCCGGGGTAAAGCTCAAGGATTTTCGAGTTTCGGGAAGATCAAACTGAAGCTTGTCCGGATTAACCGGTTCATAAATAAGAGAAAGGCATTGCAAATCGGGTAAAATTTGCAATGCCTTTTTCGGTTTCTGATTACGGGTTGATGAAAAAAAGAAAAGCCGTTTTTTTCTTATACTTGGCTCCATGGAACAACCTACATACATCCACGGTACATCATCTGCAGAGCAACAACGGCTCAAACTTTTAAACCGGCTGACCAATCCCCCGTTTATCCGATTCTTAAACCCACAACCGGGTGATCGGATCCTGGAACTGGGGTCAGGCGTAGGAGTACTCGCCGATGAGATTGCCCGGAAGTTAGATTCAGGAAAGCTGACCGGTGTCGAAAATTCGGCTGAACAGCTCGCTCAATGTCCGGAGCCTTATGATAAGCTTGAGTTTATCCGGGCAGATGTGCAGGACCTGCCGTTTGTTGATGATCTTTTTGATAAAGTATACGGCCGGTATATCCTGGAGCACGTTCCGCAGCCTGATCAGGTCGTCATTGAAGCGTTGAGGGTACTCAAGCCCGGAGGTGCAGTATATTTTCAGGAGAATGCCATTCTGCATCTTGAGTTCTACCCGGAATGCCCGAATTTTAAAGCGTTGTGGCGCAAGTTTGTCGACTTGCAATCCAGGTTAGGCGGAGATGCCATGATTGGAATAAAAATGTACAGCTTGCTGAAGCAGGCAGGCTTTCAGCAGATTCAGCTCGGCGTGGCACCTCAGAATCATCACTACGATGAACAGGAGTTTCATTGGTGGGTGGATAATATCATCGGAAATGCTGAAAGTGCGCGTGAAGAGCTGATCCGCCGGGAAATGGTAACGGAGGAGGAGTATCAGTCAGCCATCGGTGAACTTAAAGAGCTGAAAGAAAACGAACTGGCCGCCGCTTATTTTTGCTGGAACCGTATCAGCGGGATCAAATCATTCTGATCTTATCAGCTGAATAAATTAAAGCCTTCCATAAGGAAGTATCAATTTTCCCGGGTTGATTAGGATGGATTACAGAGTGGCTAATAGTTCCACCGCGTTTTTTTTGTGAGTGGGATCATCTTTAAATCGAGGTTCCATTCCGGGGATTTTCTTCAGTATTTGCCGGGCTTTTTCAGGTTGTTCCGTTTCAGAATAAAATCTGGCCAGGTCAAATTGATACAAAATCATGTCTGGCGCGAGTTCGGCCGCTTTCTTGAGATATGCTTCTGCCTGATCGTTGGATGCGCCTTCCGGAACTCCTCCGTATATCGTATAAATAATGGATCGTTCAGCGAACGAGAGATTGGCAATGCGTTGGTGCCAAAGCCCCAGAACATGCATAGCTCCCTGATGGTTGGGATCGGACTCCAGTGCTTTCTGTCCAAAGTTTCGTATTTTTTCAGCTTTGGCCAGGGCATTTTCGATTGATGCATACTCCGATTTTCTGCCGAGAATGACTGCTTTGGTGAAATATACATCAGCATGGCCGGATTCCATTTCCAGAGCCCGGTTGATCAGTCTGTTGGCTTTTGCAAAATAAGCATCCCGGTCATCATCCTGATCCAGACGATCTCCCACTCTGGTGTGGAGCATTGCAGCTTTCCAGAGTACTTCGATGTCATTTTTGTTTTCATCGAGAACTTGCTTATACAGTTCAAGTGCTTTTTCTTCTTCTCCACGGTCAAAATAGCCGGAAGCTATCTTGTTTAGATTATCTTGAGCTAAAAGTTTACCCGCGGTGAGAATCAGGGAAATTAAAACAATAAGAATAGTTTTTTTCATAGGGCAGGCCTTGAAGTAATAGCAGGCATTATGTAGTGCTGTTAGAAACGGGATTCGCCCGGATAAATTTGTAATAAATATGGCAAAGAACAGGATTAATAGTGTTATGATTATGGGGGCCGGAGCGGTAGGAGGATTTGTGGGAGCAAAGATTTTCCGCAATGAAAGTGCCGAAACGGTACTGGTAGCACGCGGAAATCATCTAAAGCAGCTTCAAATCAACGGTCTTCATTTTATGGCCCCCGATTATGATGAGTATTTGCATATAAAAGCGGTAGAAGATCCCTCTGATGCCGAAATGAAGCCGGATCTGATTATAGTAACCGTGAAATCCAAAGACACGGACGGGGCGCTTAAACAAATCAAACCGGTTATCGGAGAGCAGACTCAAGTGCTGACAATTCAGAATGGTTTGGGGAATTATGAAACGTTACGCGATGTATTGGGTACGGATAGAGTAATTCGTGGATTTTGCAAGCTGGGATGTGAAGTGACTGCGCCCGGTGAAATCACCTATAGATCTCTTGGGGATGTAACTATCGGGGAGGATGATGGCTCGAATAGTCCGCGTTGTTCAGCCGTAAAACAATTATTGGACCATTCCGGAATTAATTGCACTATAACTGATGATATTGTGAAGCAATCCTGGCAAAAAATGATCTGGAATACGGTTTTCAACTGCCTTACCGGCTTGACGGCAACCACTACAGATGCCATCTACATTGAAAATGAGGCTCATCAGCTGGCCCGTGATATTGCCGTAGAGCTCCGTAAAATTGCCCTGGCAGAAGGCGTTACGTTTACGGATGACGAAATCACAGCGGTAGTGGAAAAGAGTAAAGCGCTTGGGGCTTTTAAAACTTCAACCTATCAGGATCGCCTGAAAAACAAACCTTTGGAGTTTGACGCATTCTGCGGATATGCCAGTCGTAAAGCGGCTGAAGCCGGAGTGAGCACACCTAAACTTGATACGATCAATGCCTTGTTTCGGCTCAGCGAACATAGCCGGGTTCGGGCCGTCATGGGAAAAAACGAACCTGAAACACCGCGGTAACGGTATGCCGGTGGCTATCCTGTGGGAGTTCTGTCAGGTTATAATTAATCCCCGCTCGCACGGCTTCCCGGCTGTTTCGGAATATGTATCTGAGTACGGCAAGTGAAACCCCATACCGGATATCATCGGACTGATCATCATACCGCTGTGCCAGATAGTCAAAACGCCCCATTACCGAGAGATTCTCGCGAAACCGGTAACCGAGCTGGCTATAGATGCCATCATAGGTAAACTCCTGACTGTCATCCCGGGATCCGAGTACAAACTCTGTTTGGGAAAAGCTCCTGTCGGTAAGCAGCCCGTCGGTCAAAAGCCGGATTGAGCCGGAATAACGGTTAACGTCAACAGGGGGTTGATTATCCAGGATAAGGTCCCGCTGGCGGTTCAATGAAATGTGTCCGCCGATCAATAAGCTGTTCAGTGGCCGGAAATCGACCCGGCCTCCATACGATCCGCTGCCGAAAGACCGGGAGTTTATCTGGGCTCCGGCCTGCGTAAACCGGCCGTTTCCGTTGGTAGCGTGTAAGGCGTAATACAGGCGCTCATAGTTACCATACGCCATCACCCCGATATCCCGGAACGCGTCAAAGCCCATGGTGGAAGCATTGAACGTGGTGATCGGGGCTCGCTCCACAAATATCAGGGAAGCAGAACCCAGTATGCCGGTGTTAAATGTCTGCCCGTGCGGTCGGAATTGGCCACCTCTTACTCTCAGGGCTGTGTGAAGGCGATAATCAAAATGGAAATCGAGCAGGATGTTTTGCCGGCCTGCAAACTCCAGCCATGAAGTAGCTGAAAGCCGGTCGGTAATATCGGACTGTACTGTAAGCCGGGCGCGACGCAGCCTGTACCCCCAATTCTCTTCGTGGGGAGCCACATCTTCTTCATACTGATACAACCCGTAAAGTTGGATATAACCGCCGACACGCGTGTCCGGTACATCAGCACGCACAATCGAAAAGTGGACGAATTGAATGAACAGGATTAACAAAACAGTCCGGAGGGGGAAGCATGGAAATAGTTTCATAACATTCCGGAATTAATATTAAGGTGGATAAATAATTAGAGAATTTCATCACGAATTACCCCATGTACTTATAATGTGAGATATCCAATCCGGTAAAGTGGTCAGTTCTATACCCCATATCAAAGGGAGTAACACATAGGCCATGATCGTGATCACAAAGACGCTTAATATATTCAACCAAATACCGGCCTTGGCCATTTGCGGTATTGTGATAAAACTGCTTCCGAAAACCACGGCATTGGGAGGAGTGGCAACCGGAAGCATAAATGCAAAGGAAGCGGCAATGGCGGCAGAGACCATCAGAGCATACGGGTGAATCATCATGGCAATGGCCATACTGCTGAGGATGGGCATCAGCATGGTAGCGGTGGCGGTATTGGAAGTAATTTCGGTAAGCATGATGGTCAGAAAAATCAGGGCAAACAGCATTACTATGATGTGAACGCCTTCAAGGATCGTCAGGCTATGGGCAATCCACTCGGCGAGGCCGGAAGTGCTGAATCCATGAGCCAACGCCAGACCGCCGCCAAATAAGACGATAATACCCCAGGGAATTTTCGTTGCCGTTTCCCAGTCGAGCAGAAAAACACCTTTCTTAAAATCTGAGGGAGTGCCAAACAGCACCAGGGCTCCGGCAATCGCAATAGTAGAGTCGTGAACAAGCTCCAGCGCTTCGATGTCGATAAACCCTCTCAAAATCCAGGCCAGTGCGACACCCCCGAAAACCACAGCCACCCGAAACTCTTCACGGGTCATTTTACCCAGTTTGCCGATCTCTTCCTGAATGAACTCCTTCCCGCCCGGCAAAGTGCTGATTTCAGGGGGAAATGCAACTCTTACCAGATACAGCCAGCACAGTCCCAGCATCACAACGACAAAAGGAATGCCGAACGCCATCCACTGTGCGAAGGTGATGGTCTGGCCGAAGGTCGACTCCACCACTCCGACCAAAACGGTGTTGGGAGGTGTACCGATAATTGTACCCACACCTCCTATGGAACAGGCGTACGCAATACCCAGCATCAAAGCCACGGCAAACCGAAAGTTTTCCGGGGTGGTATCCACGTTTTGAATCTGCTGTTCTTCAATGATCGTTGATACTTGCTTGATCACCGCCAACCCGATCGGAACCATCATCATGGCCGTGGCAGTATTGCTGATCCACATCGAAAGCAGGGCCGAGGCGATCATAAAACCGAGTACTATCTGCGAAGGTCCGGTTCCGACTAATCGGATTATGTTGAGTGCCACACGCTTATGAAGCGCCCATCGCTCCATGGTTACCGCAATCAGAAATCCTCCCATAAACAAATAAATAATATGATCGGCATACTGGTTGGTTACTTCCTGAGAGGTCATAACTCCAAACACGGGAAAAAGCGCTATGGGGATTAAAGCGATGGCGGCAATGGGTAAAGCTTCGCTGATCCACCAGACGGCCATGAGCAGGGCGATAGCGGCTACATACATACCTTCACTCGACAGACCTTCCGGAGTGGGAAATATCAGGACGATGAAAAAGAGGATAATTCCGAGGAATAATCCTATTCGTTGACGGGCACCATACGAACTCATGGGATCAGAATTAAGTTGTTGTAAACACTAATTGGGTTGGTGGCAGTCATTTTCTCCGTGGTATATTGCGAAGAATCCGGGGAATTAAAAATGACCGGCATCATGAATCGTAATAAATTTAATGTAATTGCTTATTGCGGAAAATGATATTGATAGCTGTGCATGTTTTAGCCTGCATTATTCACTGCGTGGGAATCGCTACGCTCGGTGCACAAATTTTGTATGAATGGCTCTATTGTTATGTCTTTCAATAAGGTACTTTAAAAAAGCCATATTCTTAATTTAACCTTTGGACAACGCCGCCCACAACTAAAGTTCTTGGTGAATAATGCAGGTTAGCTCTTCCTTTAAAGGCGAGTTTAATTGTTATATTCACTATATGACTTTCACTCAACAATCAAACCATTATGAATCAACACGATCTGAAATCGCGCCAGACGCCTCTAAAGCAGCAATATCGTACCGATCCCGAAAGTGCGGTTGTGACGCTAAAGGCCCAGGGGAAACTTGGTGAGGGCGTATCCTGCAAGGTAGATACCGGAAAAACAATTGCCGAAGCGGGGCTGCATCAGGCTACAGGGGGCGACGGCAGTCAACTGTGCTCCGGGGATATGCTGCTCGAAGCTTTAGCGGCCTGTACCGGTGTCACAATGAAGGCCGTTGCAACCTCATTGGGCATTGAAATCAGAGACGGTGAAATTCGTACCGAGGGGGAGATCGACTTTCGGGGTACTCTCGGTGTGGACAAGGAGGCTCCGGTAGGATTCCGGGAAATCCGAATGTTTGCCGACCTTGATACTGATGCTGATGACGAACAATTACAAACACTGATGAAGTTGACCGAGCGTTTTTGTGTGGTATATCAGACGATCAATAAGGGGGTAAATATATCCGTAGGCTATCACCGACGTTAAGGTTTAGGATATGCTAAAAACTTGTATTCAATATGAAAGCCCATGAACAGTGACAATTCCAAAAACATCGATATCAAGATTAAACACATGGTGTGTGATCGCTGTGTAGAGCGGGTCCGGGATGTTTTGGAAAATTCGGGCTTTCATTCTGAGGAGGTAAACCTGGGTTATGCCCGTATTTCCGTTATGGAGCAAGGTGATTGGGTCCGATTGAAGAATGATCTTTACGAGGCCGGGTTCGAATTGGTTGAAGATGCTGAAACACAGCGGGTCGAGCAGATCAAAGCTGTTCTGATAACGCATCTGAATGAGCTACAGGAGGGATCTGCTAAACCGAAAAAACTTTCGGAACTGCTCACCTCGCGCATACCATGGCATTACGAAGGGTTGAGCCGGTCGTTTCGCCAGGCTACAGGTGTTACCATTGAGCGTTATTTCATCCTGTTGAAGATTGAAAAAGTAAAAGAACTTCTTGAATACGGTGAGCTGACGCTGGCTCAGATCGCTGACCGGCTGGGATACAGCAGTAGCCAGCATCTTTCGGGGCAGTTTAAAAAAGAAACGGGAGTATCGGTGAGTGAATATCGTAAAAACGGCAAACCGGTACGGAAGCGCCTGAATGAGGTGGGGTAACCGGTGATTTCTTAAAGGTACTAATTAGTGTTTGTAAGAAAACTCATGATGCCATTTGGAAACAACAGGTAATTAAGGTAAATCAGTAGATTAAGAAAAATTGGGTATTTGGCTCCATGAGTTGCTTTAAACACCACCTGAATTCCTGAATTACCGAATATACTGCATATACTGCACCAGATATTGGCATTTTTTTTAAGATACTACCACTTTTCTTACCGGCACTAATTAATTTGTTAAAGATGGATTGCTGGTGAACATCAGGCCTTGTAACCCAATAGTCGAAGCGCATTTAAGACTACCACCAGGGTTGAGCCTTCATGAAGCAGTACGGCGACCGCCATATTGGCATAACCAAACAGCGTTACCGGAACGAGAAACGCAATCATACCGAGGCTGATCCACAAATTTTGTTTGATGATGGTTCGGGTATACCGGCCTAAGCCGATGGCTCCCGGCAGGCGGTCCAGGTGATCGGCCATAAGCGCGATATCGGCGGTCTCGAGGGCAACATCCGACCCGGCGGCTCCCATGGCGATGCCCACCGATGAAGAAGCCATTGCCGGTGCATCGTTAACTCCGTCACCAACCATACCCACATTTCGTCCCCCCTTCTGAAGGCGTTGTAGCGCTTTAACTTTGTCCTCCGGTAACAGGCCGCCCAAATTCTGATCAATGCCGATTTTCTTACCGATAGCATCAGCCACATGCTGATGATCCCCGGAAAGCATGATCATCTCATTGATACCCATTTGTTT
Source organism: Balneolales bacterium (assembly GCA_007131535.1). Taxonomy (GTDB): domain Bacteria; phylum Bacteroidota; class Rhodothermia; order Balneolales; family Natronogracilivirgulaceae; genus SLJN01. The sequence continues at coordinate 8,711 of SLQI01000099.1, forward strand.
TAGTTTGCTGATAACTTCAGCTGCCACCGGCCTCGGGGTATCCATCATTGCAATGGCACCGAGAATCCGGCTGCCTTTTTGTACCACCATCATGGTATTGCCTTCCCGGGAATACCGGTCGATATCACCGGCCAGCGATACCGGGAGCGTGGAATCGGAGCTTTCAAGAAACCATTCGGGTTTACCAATGCGTACAAGTTCTCCGTTAAGACGGGCTTCGATGCCTTTACCGGAAACCGAATGTACATCAGTGGCTTCCGGAAGGTTGGGTTCGCTAAGTCGTTTTAATCCGTCGCGGACCACAGACCGGGCCAGGGGATGGTCAATTTGCTGCTCAACGGCCACCGCCGCGATGAGTAGTTCATTTTCAGAATAACCAGAAACCGGTATAATATCGGTAATGCGGGGGTCGCCTTCGGTAAGCGTTCCGGTTTTGTCAAACGCAAGCGCATCCAGGCTTCCGAGTTGTTCCAGCGGGCCTCCGCCTTTTACCAGAATGCCAATTCGAGCAGCACGAGCAATACCGCTGAGGATAGCGCTGGGTGTGGAAATAGCCAGAGCGCAGGGGCTCGCGGCTACCATTACGGCCATCGCCCGGTAAAATGAAGCCGAAAACGGTTCATCAATAACCATCCAGGCAAAATGCAGCATGGCTACGAAAACCAGAATCACTGGCACAAACCATTTTTCAAATTTTTCAGCAAAACGTTGAGTCGGGGATTTATGGGTTTGCGCCTCCTGTACAAGCTGAATAACCCGCGCCAGCGTACTGTCCGAGGCGGCGCCGGTTAGCTCCACATCCATAGCCGAACTTCCGTTGATGGAGCCGGCAAAAATCTTATGATCAGAGGGGATACTGCGCAGGTCTTTACGGGCGGCTTCGATGTTATCCACAGGGTATTTATCAACCGGAATGCTCTCTCCGGTGATAGGAGATTGATCCACGTCGCTTTGACCCTGGATAACGAACCCGTCGGCGGGAAACCGTTCTCCCGGTTTTACCAATACGACGTCTCCCGGTCTGAGATCTTCAATCGGTACTGTTCGCAATTCAGAACCATCCCGCAGAACGGCCTCATGAGGCGTTAGATCCGACAAGGCATTGATCGCCCGACGGGCTCTGCCCATAGCATAATGTTCAAGTGCATGACCCAGACTGAATAGGAATAATAACAACGCACCTTCTGCCCAATGACCCAGAATCGCAGCACCGATAGCAGCTACCAGCATCAACAGGTGGATGTTGAATTTGAGGGCTTTCAGGCTGCGGTAGACATCAATTGAGGTATAAAAACCTCCGAAAAAATAAGCGGCAAGATAAAAGCCAAGTGAGACGGTAGCCGGAATCGCGGTGAAGGTTGCTATAATCCAACCGGTAGCCAGGAAAAAGCCACATAGCAGGGAGAATACCAGTTCAACCTCATGTTTTACAAAGGAAGCAAACCGGGAAACCCTTTGTTTGAGGGAACGATCTTCCTGCCCGTCCAGTCCCTTTTGGGTTAAGAGCCGGCGTATAGTCTCACCATCAAGTTGGCGTTTATCGTATTCAATCCGCACTTTGCCGTCAAAAGACGGACTGGCTTCAAATATTCCGGGTTCATCACTCAGAATGTCGGCCGCCATTTGATTGCGGCGGTCTTGCTGTATCCCGTTTACTTCAAGCTCAAGGTGGCCGATCTTGCTGCTGATCTCCGTACCGCAATTCCGGGCGATGGTTTCAATATCCGATGCAGTAAGCTCTTTTCGATTGAAAGTAACTTCCAGCATGGCCATACCCCCGGCCCGATCAGTTTCGGAAATTGAGGCTGATTCGATACCGGAATGTGCCTGAAGTTTTTCAATCAGTAGCTCTACACAATGATCCCGTTCATCCGGAATATCGGGTAAGAGGACAGAGAGATCGAGCTTAGTGAGATCCGACATAGAGTGCGTAACGTAAATTCATGAGTGAGACCGTAGCAGCCTTCATATAAATCAGGACAACCTAAAATAACGTATTTTGAAACGATATGTGCATTCAGACCTTCACCGACAACTACATAAAAATAAGTTTGGCTGTGACATAATGCCTTACTATTATTTTCCGCAGATCGTTATAAGCCTGCCATTATTCACAAATTTTCTTGGTGAAAAATGCAGGTTAGAAGGCTTTGCAAAGCATACTATAAAGGATTGAAACCTTTGACAGGAACATAAAAATTGGAATTACTCATGCGAGTTACGACTATAACGTTATTATTGGGATTTCTGGTGGCACTGCCGCTCCATGCCGCCGGGTTTGAAACGGAAGCGGATATTAAGCAAAATCAGCAGGGGCCTGAGCGCATCGAAAATGTTGATGAGGTGATGGCCGAAGTCCTCGGAATCAATCCGGACCCGGACAAGGTGATGATTTATGTGTTTTCCGATTATGACTGTCCGCATTGCCGAAGCCTGAGCCCCAGGCTCGATCAACTCAGTGAAAACTATGCCGATGATGTTTCGGTCATCTATGTTCCGTTTCCGGCTCTGCAACGTTCCAGAGGGATACGGGCAGCCATGGCGACGCTTTGTGCCGACCAATACGGCTACCGAAGCGAACTGGTTACCTATCTTGTTGATAACTGGTCCGATGTGGATGCAGAAACTATAGGGGAGGCCCATCAGCATTTTGATGACATTGCATCCGGAAGCTGGAGAAGCTGCCTTACCGATGATGCCATGCGCCAAAAGCAAAATGAGATTATCGATACCGCTCGTGAATTAGGCATCTCAAGCGTACCGACCACAATTATTGACGGATATAAAATTACCGGAGGGGTAGATTACGATACCCTGCAGCAAATAGTGGAATTTGTAAAGTGAACTGCCGAAGCAGGTTAAGTGATTGCAGTCCGGTCGGTCATCAGGACAGCAGAGTTAACTCAATGTGTTCGGCTTTGTGCTTTTCGGTATCGTAAACTCCAATGGTCGGGCTCATTCTAAAGCCGTGTACGGATCCCGGATTAAATGATAGCGTTTGGCCATGCAAATGTTTCTCCGGGGTGTGAGTATGGCCGGTTATCACCAAATCATAATTCCCGCATTGAA
>SLQI01000432.1 GCA_007131535.1 Balneolales bacterium
CTACCGGCATATCCGGATAATAATTATCCCGGATGTACTGCATGCGCTCACTGTGCAGGGTGCCGGGATACATCAAACCGGTGTGCTCAGCGAAAACCTCCGGTATATCCTCTAAAGCAGTAAGTTCAGGGCGGTCTTCGTGACTTATAAGTACAGCTATGTTATTCAGGTAAGGCGGGCTGAACTGTATTTCTTCGCGGCGCTCTTCGGTAATGGTGACATTGCCGGTACCGATGACACCATTACCAGCCGATGCTACCATTTGATAAAACCGCTGCCACTCGGTTTCATCTGTATAATTGATATCAATATCCACACTGTAGGTTTCTTCAACCCAGCTGAAAAAGGTTTTAAAAATTTCAATAGTAGTGCCTGTAAGTTCCCCTGCATCATTTTTATAAGCAAAACCTCCGGATGGTACATATAATATTTCAACGGTACCGCTGCCATTGTTTTGCACTTCTTCCCAGGTGCTGCCCTCCTGTATGCCGTTGTTTGAAGAGTCAACTTCCGTATCACACCCGGTAAAGATGGCTCCGCTGATTACAAGTGAGACGCAAGTGAACAAAAAATAAATGCTAAAATTGTACATACGATGGATCATAGGATTGACGGACTTTTGTATAAATTGCATTTCGGGCAACATATTTGCTGTTAAGTTATTGCCGGCAGTAAAAGGTTTAAAGAAACCATAATTATGTACCAGGATCAATACCTGAGAGATTTCTCAGAAGATTTAATCAATAGTTTTACAAAAGGGGTGCAGGAAAATTCGGTTTGGATCTTCCTGCTGAAAACTCTGCAAGATGTTCCCAAAGCCCATTTGGTTTGGTGTTTCCCGGTTGATCTGTCCTATAATGTTAAAGCTATTACAAAGTGTGGCAAGAAATATGATGGACAAGGCCTAACGAGCTATACAAGTATCTTCTGAGTTCAGACCACAAGCATTTGCCTGATATGTCTATATCCCCACAAATTCTGAAAACGTATAATGTAGCAGGAAATAGCTGAGTCGCCATAAATATCAGTACATGGGAGTCAGGTTGGAATTGACGCTAAGTCACGCTCCGGCTGTAAATTAAGGAGTGGGACAAAGGTTGATATTAATCGAAAGGAGTGATATTGAATTTTTGTGTTTTGTCATGGCACAGTGAGATTTATTAATACACTATTTGGAGCATCAATATTAGCAAAATGAAATTGCGACAGGAAGCCGGGTATAACCGGAATTATTAATGGAATGAAGGCATCGCCGGAGTCCCGTTTCATTTCATCAAACAGGAAATGGAATACAGGTTTGCCGACTCGAGGACTCGCCGTTTTGCCGCCTTCATAAGTTTAATCTGAAATCACCTGTTGCTTCTTTCGCAGGCAGTTCATGACTGCTGAGTGCTTTATCTCCATTAGGGATGAAGAAAGAGTTGAGCTTATACGGTGCAGTACCGCATGGTAATGAACCGGTAAGTTCAGGAATGAGAAAATGGAAAATCCATTTTCTGAATCTCTGTAAATCAATACAGGAGAAGCAATATGAAGCAATTACTTATAACAGTAATTACTTTTGCCTTAATGGCCGGCCTGGCGATGGCCAATGATCCGCCCGGGGAGGGCGAGGAGGTCGATGCAGGTGAAGGTGCCTGGATCATACAAACCGGAACTGCCAATGATGCCCAAATTAGTCAGGCAGGCAGCGGACATTCCGGTTATATACACCAGGTCGGCGATAATAATACCGGTAACATCAATATTGATGGTTCCGATAATACGGGTATTATTATCCAGGAGGGTAATGACCATAATGTTCAGTTTTCCATGGGTGGATCCGGTAACTTTACGGATATCCGTCAATATGGAAATTCTGCACACGCCGTAGGTTTTGCCCAGGATGAAGGCGCCATCTTTCAGAATAGTGATCATAATGAATTCTACTCCTTGCAGCTTGGCGACGGAGCGAGTCATCTGATCACTACGGCTGATGGCGGAGATGTTGTTCAGTCAGGCAATGATAATTATATCAACGTCTGGCAATCAGGAGAGGGGCAAACTGCCCGGCTGAAGCAAAGCGGTGAACGTCATTCTATGTGGATTACACAAAGTGGTTCCGGTAATACAACCACCATAAATCAATCCAACTGAATTTTTCGCCGTACTTAAAAGATGAGAGACAGGACGTGATAATCTATTGTTGCGTCCTGTCTTATCTAAAATCATAACATGAGGTCACATCTACATTAATTATAATTGTTGATTGTGACTGAGCATGACCTGCCCGTATCAAATCATATCTGTTATTAAAAAGGTAACAGAGCATCGCAAGGGAGCAGGAGAATGAGAAGAATATAAACATGATGGTGCAGTAATAGCTTCTTTAGCTATAAGTGCCATCATTTTAAACGGATAACAGGAGAGCACATCGTATGCAACCGGAAAGCAATTTGGTGAAGGTATCGCCGGAGTCCGGATTCAATGAATATCATCATTGGATCACAGGTTTGTCGACTCAGGGATTCGAAATGGCTATGAACCTTTGTTAAACTGCTTCGTCTGCGTATCGCTCTCCCCTAAACAGTTGGCCGCTTTCACTTGAAGGTACAACTTTGTTTAGAAGAAGGTCATATATGGACGGTCATCTGCCTGAGGGATAGATGACTGTGAACTCAACAGTAAGGGTTCAGAAAGTCTGATCCCGAAATTCTGTAAATCAAAACGGAGAGACAAAATGAAACAACTAAGCATATCACTATTCACAGTACTGTTCCTGGCCGGCATGGTCTATGCCCAGGATCATACTGCTGAGGTAAACCAAAGTGGTGATGATAACCAGGCAACAGTTGATCAATCGGCTATCGGATATGAGGCGCTCATCAATCAGAGCGGAACCAGTCTTACGGCTTCCATTCTGCAATTTGATGCCAGTGACAGCGGAAATATGACCGGTTCCAGCGCGACGATCAATCAGTCGGGGTCCGATCACGATGCTGAGATAGAACAGCAGGGGTACGGTGATGAAGCCACAATAAACCAAAGTGGTGAGGGTCTCGGTAACTATGCCGGTATCATTCAAAATACCACCAGTTCTATGGGAGAAAGCGGTCAAGCATCTGCTTCCGTGACTATCGATCAGCAAGGGCAGCAAAATCAAGCTTTTGTTGAGCAGATTGGTGGTAAATGGAATACCGGAGAGGAGCTGAATGTAAGCGGAGTTACCCAAATCGGTACGGGTAATTATGTTGATATATTCCAGAACAACAATACGCCGGATGGTGTCGGGCAAAATGCCTCGGTATATCAGGAAGGTAATGACAATGTTGCCGAGATTTACCAGGATTCCGAAGGGGTATTGGACGCTTCCCGAAGTAATACCACGGAGGTATCTCAGCTTGGTGACAATGGCGAGGCATTGATCAGTCAATCCGGAGTCGGTGGCCATATCGAACTCACTCAATACGCCAATGATTTCGCCGATATTGCCCAAACCAGCTCTGACGGCAGTGGCGGTGACGGCAATGTTGTTCGACTGGAACAGGATGGCGGTTCAAGTGCTAATATCAGTCAGTCTTACGCACCATCTAACCCTGCCGACTGGGGTAAAAACAGGCTGTCGGGTATTGGGGATGAATTCTCAGCTGCCACCCAGACCAATGGCGCGCAGTTGAATCTTACTCAGGAAGGCAGCGGAAACTGGCTGCAACTTGAGCAGGACGGCGGAATAGCCAATGTAACCCAGAGTGGCCATGGTAACCAGGCAATTATCAGCCAGGAGCCATAGTCTTAGTTAAGATATTCAAAATGCCCCGGAGTATAGGTCAGCCACCTGTACTCCGGGATATATTAAACCCACGTAAATATTAAATCATTAAATGAGGCAAATACTGTGACAATGTTCAACGAAATAAAATACAATAATTATCAAATGTAAGGTGACAGGTATTTGCCTGATGTTTTTATATCACGAAAAAAATCCACTGCGTAATATTGTAGTAGTAATTAGGAGCATCATCAAGATTATGAGTACAAGAAGTTTTATTGAGCAGCAATGCTAACGCAAACGACCACAATAAGAAACATCGTGGGACATACTTTGTTGAAAGAGTTTAACTGAAACTATTTGATCATATAACAGAACCTTGAATCAAACAGGAGAGAAAGCCGAATGCGACCGGGAAGTTTGTTAATCGAAGGCATTGCCGGAGTCCCGTTTCATTCTGAACGAGGGATGGAATACAGGTTTGCCGACTCACGGCACACATTATCTATAGGCCTTCATTGCACTTCTCCGAATGAGGTTTACTTCTCTCCGAACTGCAGTAACAGGCTGCACAAGGACTTTACTTCCGGTGGGAGTAAAGTAGTTCCTGCGGGCTTTAGTGCTATCGACCGTAAGGAAAATAGCACAAGCTCAAGAAAACGGAACTGGAAAATCCATTTCCGTGAAACTGTAAACCAATACAGGAGAAGTACTATGAAACGAATAAATGTAACTTTATTCGCATTCCTGTTCATGGCCGGTATGGCATATGCGCAGGATAATCAATCAAGCGTGGAACAAGACGGTAACGACAACCAGGCGACCATTACACAAGTCGGTTCGGGCCACTGGGCCGGTGTAACCCAGGAGGGTTCCGGAGCGGATGAGGCTATGGTATTTCAAATGGGGCAAGATCACTCCATTAACGTAGCGCAGTCCGAAGACGGCTCTCATTACAGTACGTCGTATCAGACTGGTGAAGGAAATTCTGCAAGTGTTAGCCAATCTGGTTCCGGCAATAACAGCTCAGATATCGAACAAAGAGGAATGGATAATTGGGCTGAAGTATTGCAAAAAGGCAAAGGTGATGACGAAAGTGAAGTCTACCAGTCCGGAACGGATAATGCCTTGAAAGTAAGTCAGGGGGCATTCGGGACGCATTATAGTTTTATTTCTCAGCTGGGAGAAAATAACTATGCCAATGTACGGCAGCGAGGTTCCGGTGCTCACACCAGTGAGATTTACCAGGGTGATGAAGATGGATATTCCAACAACGCCCAGGTAAATCAGGATGGCTCCGGTATGCATACCAGTGTACTCGAGCAAGATGGCGAACATAATTACGCCAATGTTCTTCAGTATGGTTCAGGGACACATCTGAGCGAAGCTTATCAGTCTGGATATGATAACGCTTTGAGTGTTAATCAAACCGGAGCCGGCACTTTCAAGAGTATGATTACCCAATCCGGTGAAGACAACTGGGCTAATGTAATTCAAAACGGAGACGGAAGTAACAGCTCAAAAATCAACCAGTCCGGAAACTCTAACTCCGCCACGGTAATCCAGACAGCAATACCATAAGAGTTGGACGTATTCGGATGTCTTCGCACTGTATCACCAAGTGTAGACTTACACAATTGATACAAGCGTAAATCACAGCCGGGCCAAAATCATAAAAGGCCCGGCTGATGATATCATCACGAATGGCCAATTAAGAAAGAAAAAGTTTATGAGAGCAGTACTTTTAACGATTTGCTTAGCCGGCATACTGATAGCGACGGATAGTTTTGCCCAACAAAACGAAGGAGTCACAAGCAGTATAGCAGCCCGGCATAATCTAACTGACCATGAGGCAAGAAAAAGCCTTACAGATATTCTGACTTTTTATAGCAGCAAATATTCAGATGAAAAGAGAACCGGCAAAAATCGTGAACGGCATGTATCAAACCGCTCATATTCAGCTGAGAAGAATCTAAGAAATGATGTGCAGGTTGATCAGCAAAATGAGGCTCTCATCACTCAAGTCGGAAACTCTAATACAGCAGCCCTGTTTCAGGTTGGCGAGGATAACATTGCAGGAATTCAACAAGCAGGTTACAACAATTTTGGCAAGGTCTTTCAACAAGGGACCGGCAATGAAGCATTCATGGTGCTGACCGGTAACAACAACCGAGTAAATGTTGATCAACTCGGGGATTATAATGTATTCAGCCTGGATTTGGAAGGAGATAAGAATTACCTGAACCTAATGCAATTGGGAGAGTATAATACCTATGAACGCGTCGAAGCCGGTCATGGAATTCTGAGGGAAGACATACTTCAGATCGGAAACGGCAACACTTTAAGCCAATCCGGTGTGCTTTCAGGGGGAAGATCCGCTCACATAATGCAAGAGGGCAATGGTATGGAAGTGACCGTCAGGCATGGATATTAAATCTGCGATTCTGAAACGAAAAAAGCTATGATCAGATACCGGCACACAATTTCATTATTCATCAAAAAGCATTTATTGGCGCTGGTTGTACTGTTGAGTGGTCTAATGTTTATAGACGGAGGGGAGAATAAAATGGATTTCAGTTTAAGTGACTTCGATAGTGAGCTGATTGTTGAAAAGGAAGGTAAAAACCTGCACATATCAGGAAATGTATTCAACGATGGAGTGCGAACAGAAGAAGTCGGCTATCAGCTTGAAGTTGAACGCACCGGGGTCTCGGGAGTTGCTTCTACTTCTCAGTCCGGTGTTATAGAAGTTGAAGGCGGAGAAAAATCGAAAATTTCCGGTACCAGCATCAATGCAGCAAAAGGGGATACCTGCAGACTAAAGCTAATCATCAGAAATGAACTGGAGGAAATTACATCTACTTCGAGATTGGTGATCACAATTAAGTGATGGCAAACAGGAATTTAGGAACTAAAACAGGAATAGCATTATGGGGAGAACAGGAATACTCGGCGTATGTATAGTTATCGCGGCAGTTATTGCAATAAGCGCATGTGAAGATGCCATGGTCGATGTGGATGCTTATGGCTCCATTGAAGGTACAGTTTTGAGTGATTCAACCGGCGAACCCGTCTCTCAGGCATCCGTGACTACAACACCGGCAACCGAAGCGATAGTGACCGATAATGACGGGCAGTTTTTTTTAGAGGATATTCCGGCCGGCGATTATTCTATTACTATCCGAAAAAGCGGGTTTGAGCGATCAAATGTAAATGTTGCGGTCAGAGGGCATGAAATTTCAAGAGCTACTATCCTATTGGCGGAAGAGGGGCAGACCGATTATTACTCACCCGATACGAGGGCTGATGTGGATATCACCAACTGGTGGAATGTAGTAGAAAACGATACTACTGTTTATGCACACGTTGAGTATCGCATAAAAAATACCGGGGACACCGACCTGGCCGACTATGAAATCACGTTCCGGATTTTCACCCCGCTCGGAAGCTTTTATCACAATGAGGAGGGAGGAAAGCTTGAGAAAGGACGGAGCAAAACTGATGAGTTTGAAAAATATATCCGGCATGAAAAAGCCGAACGGGTAGAAGTGTTTGATGTCTGGTATAAAAAAGTCGAAGAGCCGGATGAGTAGCTCATCAGGAAAAAATAAAAACATCGCCAGAGCCCCTCTTTATCAAAAATGATAAAGAACAGGTTTGCCGACTCTTTCAAGGCGACTGGCGATGCTAAAACGTAATGGAATTTCTTAAGTAACGCAGTGTAATTACAATAAATATAGCATCCTATAAATACAAAATGAAACAACGATGCACCATAATAGCGTTCATCATTACATTTGCTGGTCTTGAAGCCGGTTTGATAGCATCTGCGCATGGACCGCAACCATTTTATATCTTTCCTGCAAATGAATTTAACAAAGAGCCGGTCTCAGATGAAGAGCTTAGCCGCTATGTTTATGCCTCCCTTTCTATTCATCTGATTCAGGAGGGTATGCAAGAAAACATGTGGACCACTGCGGATGAAAAGGGGATTAAGCCGGCGGATGTGTACCGGTTTCTGAGTAACATGCAGGCTGGCCGAGATTTGTCTTCTTTCGAAATTTCTGACTCCGAATCAGGGCAGCTTTTGGATATGTGGGATATTATACAAAGGCAGATGCTGGATTTACAAGAGATGATCATACTTGCAATTGAAGCGACCGGATTACGAATGAGCCGATTCGAGGAGATTTATGAAAAAGTTCATGCGGAACCCGGCTTTCACCAAAAAGCCTTAAGCCTTCTTCATGAAAAAATCGACTTCAGTGCATCCAGCCCGGACCGGCAGATGTTTGAACTGGTAAAACCGATTTTGGAGGAGGTGGGCAGGTCAGAGGTAACCCCGGACTTTCCTGAGTATATCCATCATGTGGTTTCTCCGGGGGATACCTATTGGGAAATTGCCGAAATGTATCTCGGCAATCCTGACCTTTGGATATCTCTGTTAGAGGAAAACATAACCCGCAGCCCGAATCCGGCGAATCTATTGCCGGGTTTACAAATTCGTATTCCTGTTGATGATCTCATTTTTTCCCCGAAAGCTCTGATGGAAGCGGATGAAAAGTTTCAGATCGTCAAAAAGATTTTTCCGGTTGAGGATTTTCCCTTTAAATCATTCGCATATCTGAATCAACAGCTTGAACTGCGAGCCGGAATTTCGATATACGTGACTTTGAGTCAGGTCCGGCAGCAAATTAACGCAAACCGGCATTTACGGGAAGAATTATACCAAGCTCCTGATTTTTTGGCTGTTTTGATCCCCCCGAAAAATGCAAACGAGCCGGGAGATGAAAACACAACCGGGGTGGCTATCGACAATATGGTTATTGACGAAACAAGAACTCCGTTCGGATCGGATTTTTATGACCGGTTTCGAAATCAGCTTGATATCCCGGAGCACCCGGGTGGTTTTTTTATCCGGGTGGTAGAACGACCGGTACCGGGCAGGGGATCCCAAATGGCTATTGAAGTTAATTACGAAGTGATCTATCAATTTCAGCTTCAACCCGGCTATGAGCAGGTCATTGAAATAGCCGATGCTGCTGCACAGGGTCTGAACCGATATCTAAGCGATTATGATGAATCCACTACAGAATACTATTAACTATCGAAATGAATGCTATATCAGCTTGAGTAATGCGAGAACAAAAAATTATCTAATCAATAGACAAGGAGCGTGCTATGCAATTCCGAAAATGTGCAATTCAAACCTTAGTTATACCGGCAATGTGGATCTGCCTGAGCGTCAGTGGACTTCAGGCTCAAAATTTCACATTTCAATTCAAAAATCCTGGTTTCGGCGGTAATCCGAACAACTTTCATTACTTCATGCAAACCGCCGAGGCTCAGAAAAAAGATTTCGGGGATGAAACAGACCGGTTCCGCCGGGATCCGCTTCGGGATTTCCAGCAAACTATGCAACGGCAGCTGCTGAGCCAGATTTCACGGAACCTGGTTCGTGGTGAGCTTGAGGGAATCGATCTTTCCTCGGAAGGCTTCTACAATCTGGGAGATTTCTCGATAGAGGTTATCGACGGACTTGATAATATAACCGTCGAAATCATTGATCAGCTCAGCGGAGAGCGTACGCAAATTGAAATCCCCCGGTTTTGACCAAGAAATTCCGCAAGGGCAAAGGTACAAGAGGGAATAACGGGAATTAACAGGAATTTTTATCAAGGAGAGATCTGATGAAACCACGAATTTATCTATTTCGGTCAGCTGCGGTATGGGTTATGGCCGTGCTGCTTGCCGGCTGCGGCAACCTCTCACCGTTTCAGGAAGATCCTGAACTGCGGCAAACCCGAACGCCGGCAACGGGGGGACTGACCGAACTGCCGGCACCACAAGAAAAGCTGGTGGCGGCGGTTTATCGTTTTCGGGATCAGACCGGGCAGTATCAGCCGAGTGAAAATGTGGCCAGCTGGTCGACGGCCGTCACCCAGGGCGCCACCTCCATTCTGCTGAAGGCCATTGACGACTCCGGTTGGTTTGATCCGATCGAACGCGAAGGCATCTCCAATCTGATGAATGAGCGACAGATCATCCGCTCGATCCGGGCCGAGCACGGTGAACTTGGTCCACTTCCTCCATTATTGTATGCCGGGTTAATGCTGGAAGGCGGCATCATCGGTTACGACTCCAACACCATGACCGGCGGGATGGGAGCGAGGTATCTGGGCATCGGCGGATCGACCGAATTCCGCCAGGATAAGGTGACCGTCTACCTGCGGGCCGTTTCAACCCAGAACAGCCGGATTCTGAAAACCGTCCACAGCACCGAGACCATATTGTCGCAGAAAGTGGATGCCAATGTGTTCCGGTTTGTTGATGAATCCAAAATCCTGGAAGGTGAAGCCGGCTACACCGTCAACGAACCGGCTACGATGGCCGTCACCCGCGCCATTGAAAAAGCCGTCGAGAAGCTGATTATGGAAGGCATCCGTGATGGGTTGTGGGCAGTTTCGGAAGAAGATCTGGCTGGCCTGGAAGACTATATGCAAGCTTACGACGAGCGCCGGAAAGCCCGGACCGAAATAGACTACTTCGGCCGGCAGCTGAAAGAGCGGCGCGGTCGCCTCGGAATGGGACTGGAGCTGGAAGGTCAGCAGTATCAGGGCAACTACCCCAATCCGCTCATGCGGCCTTCTATGATTCTGAATACGTATTTACGACTTGGTGCAAATTTGTATGGCAATCTGTCAGTTCACCGCGGTGCCATCGCTGCCAGGGAGCATTTTGAGACCACCTACACCGGAGCCCATTACGCGCTTAAAGGCATTTTTTATCCGGAGCTGACGCTCTCACCTTATGTCAAACTCGGTGGCGGAGCAATGATTGCCGAGTCCGAACCTTTCCGATATGACTTTGATTTTGATCACATCTACCCTTACCTCACCGGGGCAGTAGGATTGGAATATATGCTGACCGACCGGCTGGGTCTGAATTTGGCTGCCCGGGGTCGATATGCCCTCACAGACGGACTCGATTCGGTGCAGAAGGGACGCTATAACGACTACATCTGGAGTCTGGGTGGCGGGCTGGTTATATACGGATTGTGAAACCTGAATAGGGCAATGAAGAATGGGTAGCATGTTATTGCTCAATTGAGTTACCTAAAAGTGGTTCCCTGTTTTAGCACCTGACCCTCTGTCAAACCGTAATGTCAGCCACACCAAATCACTTTATCAGAGTCATTGTCCTGCTGATAGATTGCCCGTTTGACAGTCGAAGGTGATAGATGTAGGTGCCGCTTGGGATGGAGCTACCGTTAAACTCAACGGCATGGTTGCCTTTATTTAGCTGTTTTCCATCCATTAAAGTGGCAACGTGGCGGCCAATGGTATCAAATATCTCAAGGTCCACGACTTCGGCTTTTGGAAGCTTGAAGTTTATGGTCGTTACCGGATTGAACGGATTCGGATAATTTTGTCGAAGTTCAAACTCCTGTGGTGCCGAGTCGATTTCATCAACAGTAGAAACAAGGGTGAGCTCGTCACTTCCGCCGGCCTCGAAGTATCGTGCGGCAAATTCCTGGAAATAGAGATTGGTGATGTCATCATCCCGAATCACAAGGGTGTTTTCATCGCTGAATTCGTTACCGTTGCGCGACCAGTTCATAGAGCCGGTAATCACATGTCCGTTACCGGATTCCGGATTCATTGGATCAATGAGTGCGGATTTGTGATGCAGCAGGGGATAAGATTCCCCCTCAAAATCGGTTGCTTTGCTATGGTCGTGTACGTCGGCAAAACCGGTTAACCTATCAAAAAGGTCGCTGTGGTAGGAAGGGTCGCCAATCGCGCCGCGAACTTGGATGTCGTTCTCGTGCAAGTCTTCAAGCGCATCCACATATTCTGAGCGGGTGATCAGGTAGGTCGGAAGGGCGATATCGTGCTCAGCAGTTTGCAGATAGTTAATGATATGCTGTTCGGAGTTGGCCTGAGGGCTGAAAAACAGGTTCAGCTCCTTATCTCCGATCCAGAACCGGGTGGGGTTTACAACTTC
>SLQI01000013.1 GCA_007131535.1 Balneolales bacterium
AAAAGCAAAAATCGGATATGATTGTGATGGGTGGCCATAATAACGAGCCCTCTGAAATGATTCTTGGAACGGTCACCGATCGGGTAATCAGGCGTTCTCAGATTCCGGTACTCTCCATACCGCCTGATGTGAAAGCCGATCCGGTGAATAACATTGTGGTTCCAACAGATTTTTCCACGCTCTCCATGAAAGGAATAAATGCTGCGGTACGTTTTGCGGCCTCTCTGAACTCAGGCATTACCTTCCTGCATGTACTCGAGCTGTTTGGCCGGTATAACGAGAACGACAAAAACAACATCAGCCGGGATGAGGCAAACGATGTTCGTAAGCGGCTGTTCAATAAAATAAAATCCTACCTTGAAGAAAATGAGGAAGGCCACTGCCGTATTGAATCAGAGTCAAGCGGTGATGTATTTGTATTTAACGACAACGGAAGTGATGTGAAAATCCCGGTCAACCTCGAAGTGACGCGTGGCGTTTCCGCACATTACGAAATCGTGGATTACGCTAACGAAAAAGCCGATATGGTAGTCATCACTACCCACGGCCGATCCGGGCTGGCGCATTTTTTCCTTGGATCAACTACGGAAAAAGTAATTCGCTGGTCCAGAAAACCTGTGTTGACCATCCGCAGCTTGGTCGGAGAGAAAAAGAAGGTTTGAGATTTAGTACTTGAGCCTTCTCCGAAAAGAGCGTAAGAAAAATTTTCTTTCGAAACGCACCCGGGTTTCGTTAGAACTTTATTAAACCGGCTTCCTTTTTCAGGGGGCCGGTTTTTTTGTTAGCGAATTCAGCTTTAACCCGGAGTTCCAAAGCCGGCATCAAACACTGGTTTTTGTAGTTTCCTTTTTTTACTGAATTTCTCTAAAAAGTGCTGGACATTTTTTTCATAAAACACCATCTTGATTTTAATCAGGGTCTTATAACTTATTGCAGTAGATATTTCAAACCAGGGTGAGCCGAAGCAGATAGAATTTACGTTTGGGATGATATCTTTTACCTGCTACCTGCAAGATTTTGGGTAATCTGTTAAGATTGGATGTTAACAGGAAAAACGGTCGGGCTTCATCGGTTGGTCTCCGAAATGCTCGTAATTCACAGGCTATAAATATCAGGTTTTATTGATTGGAGTTTCTATGACAAATAAACTGCTACTGTCTCTTTTACTTCTTATCACTTTTTCATTTTCACACGTTGCAGCTCAGCAGGTTGAT
Organism: Balneolales bacterium; assembly: GCA_007131535.1. Lineage (GTDB taxonomy): Bacteria > Bacteroidota > Rhodothermia > Balneolales > Natronogracilivirgulaceae > SLJN01. Next base: position 1,215 of record SLQI01000013.1, read on the forward strand.
CGTGACAGGCTGCGCAGCTATGCTCTTGAATTCAGCTCACAGTGGGAACAGCAGCGAGCTGAGGCGGAAAACATCGCCGAACGCGTAGGAATACCGGTCAGACAGGTGTATCAGGACGGACGAATAATTGAGCTGCAACGATTTGAGCATGGAATCCCCGTTTATTACGAAACCCACAATCTTGGCGGGGCCATTACCTCTTCGGTTGATGCCGTATGGCCGGGAGGCGATGCCGGGTTGCAGTTGACCGGCTCAACCCAAACATTGGGTATGTGGGATGGTGGAGCTACCAGGGTATCCCATCAAGAGTTTGAAGACAGAGTTACACAGCAGGACGGTGCCACCAGCTTGAGTAATCACGCTACCCATGTTGCCGGTACCATGGTAGCTGCCGGAGTTGAAGAGGATGCCCGGGGTATGTCTTACGAGGCAGATCTTGATGCGTATGACTGGAATAACGACCTCTCCGATGCCGCTGCGGCTGCGGCCGATGGTATGCTTGTTTCTAACCATTCCTATGGACTTATAAGGGGGTGGCATTACAACTCCGATGAAGGTACGTGGTATTGGTATGGGAATCCCGAAATAAGTGAGACCGAAGATTACCAATACGGTTTTTATACGCATGGAGCTTATGACTGGGATGAAGTTGCTTACAATGCACCGCACTACCAAATTGTACAGTCAGCAGGAAACAGCCGGCTTCAAGGGCCGGATGAACAACCGGTAGAGCATAAGGTCATTGATCCAAGCACGGGAGAATGGGTCACCTCAGAAACTGTACGCGATCTTGACGGCGGGCCGGATGGTTACCAATCGATCGGCGGCCGGGCGGTAGCAAAAAATGTATTGACGGTTGGCGCTGTTGAAGGTATTGAAGGAGGATATGAAAACCCGGGTGATGTGGTGATGTCCGGCTTCAGCAGCTGGGGGCCGACGGATGATGGCCGCGTGAAACCTGAAATTTCAGCCAAAGGGGTTGGGGTTTATTCAGCTTTATCCAATAATGACAGTTCTTATGGTTCCATGTCGGGAACTTCAATGTCCTCACCGGTGGTGAGCGGTGCCATTGGGTTGCTTCAGCAATTATATCAGGAATTGCACGAAGAGCCACCGCTTTCCTCTACCATTAGGGCATTACTCATTCACACTGCAGATGAAGCCGGCTACGATCCGGGACCGGATTATCGGTTCGGTTTCGGTTTGATGAACGCGGAACGGGCAGCCGAAACGCTGGTAAGCGCCTCACAGGGAGATGGAAATGTAGTCGAGGAAATCATCCTGAACGAAGGCCAGGAGTTTGAATACACCGTTTCCAGTGATGGCGATGCGCCGTTGCTTGCAACTATTGCATGGACAGATCCTGCCGGAGACGTGCCGGAAGCTCAGCTCAACCCGGATGATATTATTCTGGTTAATGACCTGGACTTGCGAATCGAAGGTCCGGACGAAACTACGTATGAACCTTATGTGCTGGATCCCGAGAATCCGGATCAACCGGCCGGTACCGGTGATAATACGGTCGATAATATCGAAAAAATATTTATCGACGATCCGCAGCAGGGGGATTACATTGTGAGCATCACACATAAAGGCGATCTTGAAGGGGGCAGCCAGAATGTGTCCCTGATTATTACTGATGAAGGGGAAGAAGGTTTTGAACATCCGTTTGCCGGCGGACTGGGCACGGAAGACAATCCTTACCAAATAGAAACGGTTGAGCAGCTTGATGAAGTCCGGAATTTTATGGACAGCCACTTCATCCTTACCAGTGATATCGACTTTAATGATACTCCGGATTTCGACCCGATTGG
>SLQI01000194.1 GCA_007131535.1 Balneolales bacterium
GCTAAAAGAAAAGTATGAGCAGAAATAATTTACATACCAAAGATTTTGCAGCTGAGCTTACCCGCTTGGGTAATCGTGGTGTGAGAAAAGCCCAGGAAGAAAACAGGAAGATGGGTCTTCCTAATGTCTATTCCAAGAACGGGAAAATTTATTATCAGCTTCCCAACGGGGAAATTACTACGAAAAAGCCTTCCTCTCTGTCATGATCGACAGTCCGGTGTGCTAAGCAAATCAAGCGGTCGCGTTTGGGCTTTGTTTTTTTACTTCAAATACATAACCGCACCGCTTATTTGCCAAACCGTTATGAGATGATCATCCCGACATCCCCCTAAAAACCACTCCCTAACTCCACTCACCCACTCCCCGCTTCCAAATAATCCAGCTGCAAGCCAAGCATATCCCGATACCATCCCTTTTGTGATATCAGCTCCTCGTGCGTGCCGGATTGTATTGGCTTGCCCTCTTTCAGGACGATGATGTTGTCGAATTGATCCATATCCACGAGCCGGTGGGTGATCCAGAGGACGGTTTTACTGCGGGTCAGTCTGCGGATTGTCTGCAACAGAGCCTGTTCGGTCAGGGTGTCGAGGTTTGCCGTCGGCTCATCCAGGGCCCAGATGGAGGTGTTTTTGAGAATGGCGCGGGCCAGTGCCAGTCTTTGGCGTTCTCCGCCGCTCATGCTTTTGCCGTGCTCCCCTATCGGCGTATCAAGTCCATTCGGGAGATTTTGCACGAACTTTTCCATCTCCGCCATTTTCAAAGCATCCCGTAATTCGTCATCCGTGGCGCCGGGTCGGGCGATGGTGAGGTTGTTGCGCAGGGTATCGGTAAACAGGTAGGTTTGCTGATCCACAACGGATATGGCTTGCCTCAACGCTTCTTCGGGTATCCCGGTAAGCTCCCGCCCGCCAATCCGGATTGCCCCGCTTGTGGGTTGATAGAATTTCATCAACAAATTCAGCAGTGTGCTTTTGCCGCTGCCGGTTGGCCCCACCACAGCCGTGTGCAAACCTTCCGGAATCACCAGGCTGAAATCCCGAAGTATGGTCCGATGATCATACCCGAACGTAACCCCGGAGTATTCGATATCACCTCCGACCAGCTTCTGATCCCCCTCCTCTGCCGATGCCTCCTCACTCTGTTTCGGGTTGATCAAATCGAGTAACTTATCCGCGGCCTTTTCGGTTGATTCGAGATATTGAAACGCCGTGCCCAGGTTTTGCGTAGCCTCAAATGATCCCATAACCGCAAGCAGGATCATCGCCACCATCACCCCGGAAAGATCGCCGCTTATCACTAACGGTACGGTTACCAGCAGCGCGACAAACACGGCGGCATACTGCATTCCGTTGGCAAGAGTATCCTGAAGGCCGGTAATCCGGGACTGTTTGCGGTCGAGCTCAGCCAGCTGCTCATGTAACTTCTGCCGCTCTTCGAGCTGACTCTGCTGAAGTCCGAACAGGCGGGATTCTTCGATTCCCTGCACCCCCTCTACAATCCGGTGGTACAGTTTTCCGCGAAGTTCAACCTGTTTCTTTCCGTATCCTTTCGCAAGCCGGTGCGTGAGCAGAGGTACACCGGCGCCGTTTAAGGTCAGCAGCAGGAATGCCGCCAACGCCGCCCACGGATTAAAGTGATACAAAAAGAACGTCGTGGCCCCGATCACTACGATCGCAACTACGACCGGCGCGACAACCCGCACATAGAAATTTTGCAGCTCATCCACATCCGAGGTGATGGATGACAGCAACTCCGCCGACTGGTACCCGGTGAGCTTCTGTGCCGGCTGCCGGACCAGTTTGCCGAAAAACCAGCTGCGCATATTCATCAACAGACGAAATGTAATGTCATGCGAAAGCAGCCTTTCGGAATATCGCAGCACGGCTCTTGAAATCCCGAAGAAACGGACTGAGACGATGATCACCATCAAATCCAGAATGGGGGGCTGCAGCGCGGCCGCGGATATCAGATAACCGGATGATGCCAGCAGTCCCACACCGGCGAGGACGGTACCGGCTCCCAGCAATATCGCCGCCAGAACCCGCCATCGGTAGGCATTCAGAAAACCGGTAAGCTGTAATAAGGTGGTCATAGTTGAACTCCCGGATTAGCTTGAATCAACTGCCGATACATATTGTTGGACTGAACCAGCTGCCGGTGCGTGCCGGTGCCGGAGACTTTTCCCTCTTCGAGTACTACAATGCGGTCGGCATTATAGACGGTGGAGAGCCGGTGGGCAATGATCAGTACCGTCCGGTTTTTGAAAAGCCGTTGCAGCGCGAGGGAGATTTTATGCTCGCTTTCGGGGTCCAGGGCGGAAGAAGGTTCATCGAGAATAATAATCGGCGCGTCTTTGAGAAACGCCCGGGCGATGGACAGCCGCTGACGCTCTCCCCCGCTCAGCCTTACCGCTCCTTCTCCGGCACGGGTTTGATACCCCTGCGGCAGAGCGGAAATAAACTCATGCGCTTCCGCCTGTTTCGCGGCCGCCACAATGTCCTCATACGGGGCATCCGGGCGGGCAATTTTCAGGTTGCCGTAAATCGTGTCATCAAACAGCCAGACTTGCTGGTTTACAGCGGCTATTTGCTGCAGCCACTGACCTTCGTCGAGTAAATCCAGCGGCATTCCATTGATAATAATCTGTCCGTGCTGCGGGGTGAGTTCGCGGGTGATCAACCGGAGCAGCGTAGTCTTGCCGGATCCGCTGCGCCCCACCAGTGCCGTTGTCCGTCCCTCCTCAACGGTGAACGTGCAATCCTGCAACACCGGTTTGGTACTGTTCGGATAGACCGCCGATACCCCCTGAAAATGAATGGCGAACGGAGCATTGGGGACGGAAATCGCCGGCTCCTGACGCTCTTCCGGCTCCGGAGTATCCAGTATTTCGAAGATTCTGCCGGCGGCCTCGGTGCCTTCCATCCCGGCGTGATGCTGCGCTCCGAACATCCGGAACGGCAGGTAGTATTCGGGGGCAAGCAGCAGGACGAATAACCCCAGCTGAAATCCTATAAACCCTTCCACCAGCCTGATCCCGATTTCTACAGCCACAAGCGCGGTTGCGATCGAGGCAAACAGTTCCAGTACCAGTCCGGATAAAAACGCGATCTTCAACACTCCCATCGTAGTTGAGCGGAAGCGGTCACTGATGGTTTCGATCTCATGCTGTTTGGTTTCGGTTTGATTGAATAGCTTCAGTGTTCTGAGGCCCTGAACCGAATCCAGGAAATGACTGCTCAGCCTCGAAAGAACGGACCACTGCTTTTGGGTTTGTTCCTGCGCCTTCATCCCGATAAGGGTCATAAATACAGGTATGAGCGGACCGGTGATGACGAGAATCAACCCGCTGAGCCAATCGATATAGAGGACGAATAATGCAATGATGACCGGCACGATCATCATGTGGATTCCGGCCGGTAAGAAACGGGCGTAGTAGTCGTCCAGTTTTTCAACACCTTCCACCGCCGTAGCCGCAAGCTCCCCGCTTTGCTGCCGTCCGGCCCAGGCGGGACCGAGTTTGCTGATTTTTTCACTCAGATCATTGCGGAGCCGCTCTTTTAACGCGGAAGCCGCTTTTTGCGCCAATACCTCTGAAAACCAGAACAGCACTCCCCGAAACATCATGGCGCCGGCAAGGATCAGCAGCACCGGCATGATATCCGGGATGGCTTTATCCCCCATAAAAACGGCATCCACCACCGTGCTGAGGCCGTACATCATCACAACAATGGCAGCCGCCGTTATCAAGCTGAGCAGCCCGATAGCTATCCATACCGGCTTAACCCGTAAGCCATACCTAAACAGCCGCCGGTGATTCAGGTTATACTCGGCTTGTCGCTCTTTGCTAAATTCCGGTCTCACAGCAATACATTAATAAGTGTCTCAATGACACTATGAGTTTATTTGGTGGAAAAAAATCAGAAGTGCGGGTTTCACCCCGCACTTCAGCAATTGTTGATTATAGGATGTGTGCAGTGCTTAATCCCGTGGTATGGCATCACGGGTAACTCTTTGACGAAAGACCCAATAACTCCAACCCTGATAGGCCAGGATGATCGGCACAAAGATCAGAGCTACAAAAGACATAATGGTAAGTGTTAAATCCGAAGACGATGCATTGTAGACCGTCAGGTGAAAATCCTCCGAAAGGCTGGAAGGCATCACAACCGGATACAGACCCTGAAACGCTACTATCGTTCCGAACACAATGGTGGCGCCTGTTGCCGCGAATGCCCAGCCGAACCGGTAAATCTGCATGAAAACAAACGCTGCAATAAACGCTACAATGGTGATCATCGGCAATGTGCCGGGTATCAGTCCGAGTTCCTCAAAGAGGACGGTGTGGCGATATCCGAGCGCGGCGAACAGGAGCAATACCAGGCCGGCGGGCGCCCACATAGCGCGGGCTACTTTTTCCACTCTTTCTTTCATCTCTCCGGTGGTACGCAAGCTCAGAAACAGCGCTCCGTGCAGGGTAAACATGATCAGCGAAACCAATCCGCCCAGCAGAGCATACGGATTGAGGAGTGCAGCCAGGGTGCCGGTGAAATTCATGTCGTCGCCAATAGGCAGCCCCATCACAATGTTGGTAAGAGCTACACCCCAGAGAAAAGCCGGAACGGCGCTTCCCCAGAACACAAACTGATCGGCGGTTACCCTCCACCAGCGTTCTTTTAGTTTACTTCGAAATTCAAACCCTACCGCCCGAACAATCAGCGCCAGCAAAATGAGAAAAAGCGGCAGGTAAAACCCGCTGAACATGGTCGCATACCAGTGAGGGAAGGCGGCGAACATCGCTCCGCCCGCTGTAATAAGCCATACTTCGTTCGCATCCCAGAATGGTCCGATCGTATTCAGCGTTACACGGCGGTCTACTTCATCCCGGCTGACGAACGGCATCAGGATGCCGACTCCGAAATCAAAGCCTTCCAGGAAAAAATAGCCGATGAACAGAACGGCGATCAGTATAAACCAAATAGTTTGCAGATCCATACTCTAATACTTCCTTAATAGGTGTGTAAATTCGTTTCTACCCCCTCCTGCTCTTCAGGCGCGCCTTGTTTGCCGTAATAGTAAACAAGGTAAAATGCCGCCACGGCGAGGATACCGTATACAATGGTGAAGCCGATCATGGTAATCCAGATAGAGCTTTCAAAAACCGAGGGTGACACTCCGTCCGCAGTGAGCAGCAGCTCATAGACTACCCAGGGCTGGCGTCCCATTTCGGCGACGATCCATCCTGCTGTATTGGCAACAAATGCCAGGAACATCATGATGATGGTAGCTTTTTGAAACCGGGTGTGCTGTTCCAGGGTGCCCCGCCACCACAGCCAGAGCCCGCGTATTGAAATGATGATAAACAAAAACCCGAGCCCCACCATAATTCTAAAGCTCCAATAAACTATTGCGACCGGTGGGATGTAATCACCCGGACCGTGTTTTTCCTCCATTTCGGCCTGCAATTCATTCATACCCCTGACTTCACTGGTTAGATTGTTATGAGCCAGAACGGAGAGCATATAGGGCAGCCTGACTTCTCTCATGCTGGTGCGCTCCTCCTGATCAATCAACGCAAACAGGGAGAAGCTGGCCGGTTCTTCGGTATCCCAAAGCCCCTCCATAGCGGCCATCTTCATGGGCTGAGTCTGCACGGTATCCTGAGCCTGATCATGGCCTGTGGTTGCAGTCAGAATACTGGCAACTGCCGTAAATACCAGCGCAATTTTGGCGGATTTGAGGAAGATCTCGGTTTGCTGTTTTCGGATCATCATCCAGGCGCTCATGCCGAGTACAAATAATCCTCCGGTGATAAATCCGGCCAGGATAGTGTGCGGCATCTGCACGAGCAGACGTTCATTCAGCAGGATTGCCACAAAGTCGGCCAATTCGGCGCGACCTCCTACAATCTCGTAGCCAACGGGCACCTGCATCCAGGAGTTGGCCATCAAAATCCACACCGCGGATAAATTCGATGCGATGGCTACTAACCAGATACAAGCCAGGTGCACTGCTTTGGGCAGTCGATTCCACCCGAAGATCCAAAGCCCGAGAAACGTCGACTCAATAAAAAAGGCCATCAGAGCTTCGATAGCCAGCGGAATTCCGAATATATCCCCCACGAATCGTGAATATTCGGACCAGTTCATGCCAAACTGAAATTCCTGAACGATTCCGGTAACGATGCCCAGCGTGAAAATAATGACGAACAACTTCCCGAAATACTTGGTCAGCCGCTTATAATGAATGTCACCTGTGCGGTAGTAAAAAGACTGAAGAATAGCGACCAATACAGACAACCCCAGGGTAAGCGGCACAAAAATGAAATGATAGACCGTAGTAATTCCAAACTGCCAACGTGCCAGTTCCAGTGCTTCCATAAACAGCCAATGGTTATTTAAATAATTTTGAAGTGGCGGTAATTTAAATCAGATCTGAATATATGATTATGAGTTAGATCAGGTTTAAATATGATTTTCATCAGGTTTTGGTTCAGCAGCGCCATCCCCATCTTCATGATTATTTGATGCCATGCCCCTTCGGGTTGGTCTATCCAAACTTGTAGTTATTTATAATGTTTGTACCGGGCTAAGAAAGGGTTTAATCCCGGTTTTGCATCTATTGTTCCGGGGATACCATTTTTTATTACCGTGATCCGCACGGATAGGAAGATCGGGGGGGTACGTTGAATAAACACTATTTTATGTGATGATGCAGCCGATCAACACGAAACTATTGCTATCCTTCGCCTAATGGATATTGAAGCAGGTCCAGACCAGGTATAAACTGATAATGCTTTTGATTCTTGCTGATCATTATTTCGCTACCTTCAATTGCTGTTGAAGCAATCAACATATCATTAATTTCAACCCCATGGCTGGACCTAAATTTTTTCATTAACTCAAATGCCCGTTCTGAGATCGATTTTGATATAAACCGGATGCGTAATTCGGCAATCAGCTCTTCTACTTTATTTATATCTCGCTTGCTTCTGCAGCCCGTATACAACTCCATCGCGGTGATGACGCTTATCGTCAGCTCATAGTTCTCTTCAAGTATTGAAATTGATTCAACAGCGTCTTCTCTATCAAGGCCAAAATCGATCAGAATATCTGTATCAATGACTACCGGCTGAGCCATATGCTATTTAGTTTGCCCAGCGGCTTTTACGAAGCTCACGCACCCATTTTGTGCTGTCCTGTAGATCATCACGATCTTTCCATACCCCTCTGAATGAATTTTTAAGAATGGACTTTTTCTTAGGTATATCTGTTTCCTCAGATTTTTGGATATACTTTTGGGCAAGAAATTCGACAAAGTCTGCCGCTTCTTGTCGGGCTTCAGAAGGAAGCTTCTTGATCTGTTTTATGAGTTCTTCTTCAGACATATCGTAATTTAGTTAATCACCATCACTTGTAAAAACGGCTGTTTTAACAGCGGAGTATAACTACTAAATATGGCCTGTAAATGGCAATTGTAGTTGCAAAAAAAAAGTTCGAATTGGCCTGTCCAAACTTGTATTTATTTGCAATGTTAATACGTGCTCAATTATAAAATATGGGGAGTGGTATATAATGTTTAAGATTTCCCACTTTTGTAATTGTTCCGCTATTAGCGGGTTTTCTGTACTCGTCCTTATGGCGTAATTGATTAAAAAACCAGTATAAGTTATCCCGGAGATTTTTCTGCTTTAACCAATGTGATCATATTCCGGTTTTTCATTTCCACAATACTTTCAATAAGCTGATTTTTGGCTATCCCGGTTGCCGCTTCAAGCTCCCCGAGGCCAATAGATATCCCTTTACCCTTACTATCAGCGATCCGGTCGTGCCAGTGATCCAGCCATTCAGCCAACCGAAGTTTTGATGCACGTGCCATCTCAGTGAGCTCATCACCGATCACATTCAGTTTGTCTTGCTCTTCAATTAATTTTTTTAGCAATACCCGGCATCTTTCCGGCGATGTGATCCAGTAATTCAGAAAATCATCGGGCTTAACAGCTACCACCTCAGCTCCGTCAACAGCTTTGACATTCCAGGGTGACGGCTGCTTTCTCAGATTCGTCATAATCCCCAGACACATTCCCGGTTTGAGGCGCTCCCCTGTTTCCCCGGAACCGTGCGAAATCAACAAACGGCCGGCCACCAATACAAAAATGTGCTTAATTTCAGCATTTTCCTGTACCAGGATCTCTCCATCTTCATACCATCCTGACCCGAATTGATTTTTTAACTCACTCAACTCTTCCTGACGAAAACCCGCGTCCCAGATATCAATATTATTCAGGGTGTTTGGTTCCATAGTTTTTCTTCATCAACTTATTTTTTAAAAAAATTTGTTCTGATTAGTGCCTGTAAGAAAACAGGTAGTATCTTTAAAAATGCCAATATCTGATGTAGTAAATTCGGTAATTCAGGAATTCGGGTAATTGGTTTTAAAACAACCTATGGAGCCAAATACCCAATTTTACTTAATCTACCGATTTACCTTAATTACCTGTTGTTTTTGTTTCCAAATGGCATCATGAGATTTCTTACAGACACTAATTAATTATAGCCTACATCCTCTGCCCCAAGCTATGATATCTATCAGCAGATTATATGAGATTTGTCAGGTTTTGTATCGGAGCTACATGTCTGCTTTGATTTGTTTGTAATTGTATTTTAGTTAAATACGGTCATTTAAGGGTTGCGAGGTCTTCATTCGATTAATTGGATGCAGAGCATGCGTTTGATCTCAACAACCAAATTGCGACCGGAGCTCTCAACTTTTCAAACCCTCCATTGAATGAGTGCAGGTCTTCACAACGAAGGCTATCCTCTTTTAAATCCGAACTATCCGATCACCTGAAAAAAGAGCGTATGAATTAATTAACCCAAACTCTTATATTGACTTAACTTTTCAATCGATTTCTTGAATATAGGGGTTATGTCTGTAGACGAAAGGTTGGCTAACATCGCCCGGGCATTGGGCAATCCAAACCGGGTAAAAATTTTATGGTTGTTAATTCAGTGCGAACACAGCGTGGATGCACTTACTTCCAAAACCGATATCTCTTTTGCCAATGTCTCCCAGCATTTGCAGACCATGAAGGCGAACGGATTGGTAAATAGCCGGCGTGCGCAAAACCGGGTCATATACAGAATTTCGGATCAATCGGTTATAGACATGTTGGTGGCCACACATAATGTAGCCCGGGTGCACTCTCCGGATGTCAATCAAAAAGTTTATACCGATTATGAGGGGAACTCCATACATACCGTACACCCTCAGGAAGCCTGGGAGTGGCTGCGCACGGATGAAGCGGTGATTATTGATGCACGGCCGCTGGAAGAGTATGATGCCGGTCATATTCCCGGGGCCTTATGGCTGCCGGAAGAGACCGCCTCACCTGAAGAGGTCGACCGTCTGCAACTTCAGGAACCGTTGATTGTTTATGGCAGACACGCCTTTTGTACACTTCCTGATAAAGTTATCGTCATGCTGCGTGAAAAAGGATGGAATCCCTACCGACTTGAAGGCGGTATTCCCGAATGGCTCTACGGTGGATGGCCGGTAGCCTGAGGGCCGTTCTCTTTATTATGATGCAGCCTTATTCCGTTCTATGACCCAGATGAATTACTTCAACGTCATGAATGTTGGCATCTGCCAGCGCGAATGTCACGATGGTTCTCCATTCATGAAACCCGTGACGTCCGGCAGCACCGGGGTTCATGTGTATCAATTTCGGATTCAGCGGATCGCGGACAATTTTCAGGATGTGAGAATGTCCGCAAATAAACAGGTCCGGAGGGTTTTGCTCAATTTCCTTTCGGATGGGCAGCGCATATCTCCCGGGATGTCCGCCGATGTGGGTCATCCAAATATCTACCCCTTCTTCAGTAAACCGCTGATGAAGTGGAAACTCCTTTCTGATATCCTCGCCGTCAATATTTCCGTAGACACCTTTGAGCGGGGCTATCTTGCGTAATTCTTCAGCGATAGCAATTGTTCCGAAATCACCGGCGTGCCAAATTTCATCACAATCTGAAAAATAGGTAGTAACTTTTGGATCAAAATAATTATGCGTATCGGCAATAAGCCCTATTTTCCGCATGGACCGCACCCGTTTTTAAATTTTAAATGCAAGATTAACATAAGCGACTAACGTTGTCAATCGGAAACTAACAGATTTAGAAAAAATATTTTGAATGCTCCCGATATCAGTATAATAATTGTTACATGGAATGGACTTTCTCACCTGCAACGCTACCTGCCAGGCGTATGTAAATACAAAACGGATCAAACCGAAATCATAATTGCCGATAATCATTCCACTGACGGCACCGGGGATTGGCTGGCCCAATATTATCCTGAATGCAAGCATGTTTATCTGGATGATAACTATGGCTATTGCGGGGGAAATAACCGGGCAGCAACCCACGCTCGCGGAGATATCCTGTTGTTTCTGAATAACGATGTCGAAGTCACGCCAGGCTGGCTATCCCCTGTTTTACAGCATTTTGCGGATCATCCCGATACAGCGGCCGTCCAGCCGAAGTTACTCGACGACACCCACCGAAATTACTTTGAATATGCCGGCGCCGCGGGAGGCTATCTCGACTATTACGGGTATCCGTTTTGCCGTGGCCGCATATTTGATTCCATTGAAAAAGATGAGGGCCAATACGACGCCATCGCCGATATTCATTGGGCCAGCGGAGCGGCGCTGGCCGTGCGCCGAACCCTGTTTGAAGAGCTCGGCGGATTTGATGAGCGCTTCAGTTTCCACATGGAAGAAATCGACCTGTGCTGGCGCATCCGCAACCGGGGGCATGCTGTGGAATTCGTGCCACAGTCCGTCATTTACCATTTGGGGGGCGGCTCCCTTTCATCCGGCTCTTACCGCAAGTGGTTCTACAACTACCGCAACAACCTGTTGATGCTGGTAAAGAATCTTCCCAAAAGACAGGCCATCCGGCGCATACTTACCCGTATGACCCTGGACGGTTTTGCCGGTTTTTACGCATTGCTCAGGCTTAAACCAACTGAGATAATCGCCATACTCCATGCACATTTTTCATTTTACAGGCACCTGCCTTCCATGCTGAAGACCCGCAAATATGAGCAAGCCCGAACCTCCCGGTATGAACCGGCTCAGCTCATGCCTTATTCGATCATTTACCAATATTTTATTCGACGGATCAAACGGTTTCAGGATTTGCCGGGTGATGATCAATTTTGATCAACCAGCATCTTGTCATCCGTTTTGCTCAACCTTTTTGCGATCCACCAGCTCCCGGTACAGATCGAACAGCTTTCGAAAGTGATCATTCATTGTACCGATGGCAGGTTCCCCGGTGGACTTGCACGCTTGCACCAGCTCTGACCGGTTTCGTTCGGTAATGTCCAAAATAGCGCGGCTCAGCGCCTCATGATTTCCGGGCTGATAGGTTTCGGCGTACTCAGGCCGGGCCATATCTGCAGCGCCCCCAATGTCGGGAACAATTACAGGCAATCCGCTGCAAATGGCTTCGGCTACAACCAGCCCGAACGTTTCAGCTGCCGACCCATGGATAAAATAATCCGAGCTGGCAAGGATATCAGCCAGTTCATCCCGGTTAGAAGTAAAACCCTTCAGCTTCATATACGGCACGCCTTTAGCCTGCCGCTTTACGATCCCCCGGAACGGGCCGTCACCGAAAATCAGCATTCCCATAGGCTTTTGCCGGGAAGCTTTTTGAAATCC
>SLQI01000263.1 GCA_007131535.1 Balneolales bacterium
ACTTCCACAGAGATCTTCCCATCGCCCCGGGAAACGGGATTCTTATTGCCTTGAAACCATAATTTATTGATCAACTAATAAACTATTTTACATGCTCTTACGGTACATAGAAAACAAACAATCCACCATTAAAACCGAAGTCCTCGCCGGTCTGACTGTATCACTTGCTCTGGTACCGGAAGCAGTAGCATTTTCGCTTATAGCGAATGTCAGCCCACTAATTGGCCTTTACACTGCATTCATTATTGGTCTGGTTACAGCCCTTATGGGTGGACGCCCCGGTATGATTTCCGGGGCAACCGGAGCAATTGCAGTAGTTATTGTCAGCCTGGTAGCTACTCACGGTGTGGAGTACTTATTTGCTACCGTGGTACTTATGGGACTGATCCAACTGGCGGTCGGCGCTTTAAAGCTCGGAAAACTGATACGACTGGTTCCTCACCCGGTAGTCTTCGGTTTTGTTAACGGCCTTGCGATTCTGATCTTTATGGCTCAGTTCAATGAATTCAAAACCAGTTCCGGAGAGTGGATATCAGGAACCTCCCTCTATATAATGCTGTCGCTGGTTATCGCGACAATGGCTATTATCTACTTCCTTCCGAAAATCACCAGAGCCATCCCTCCATCACTGGCTGCGATTACATTAATTTCGGTTGTGGTGATCGGGTTTGGAATCTCTACCCGCACCGTGGGCGATATTGCTTCAATTTCGGGCGGGCTACCTGAGTTTCATTTACCCGTAGTCCCACTGACGTTTGAAACGCTTTCTATCATCTTTCCCTATGCTTTCATCATGGCTATGATCGGATTGATTGAAAGTTTGCTCACCCTCACGGTGGTTGATGAAATGACCGAAACACGAGGAAAAGGAAACAAAGAATGTCTTGCTCAGGGAACCGCAAATGTGGTAACCGGATTTTTCGGCGGAATGGGCGGTTGCGCTATGATCGGCCAGAGTATTATTAATGTGAGTTCCGGCGGAAGGAGCCGAGTATCCAGCAGTGTTGCTGCAATAGCTTTACTTATTTTTATACTTTTCGGAGCTTCTATCATCGAACAAGTGCCTATGGCTGCACTGGTCGGACTCATGTTTATGGTAGCCATTGGTACATTTGAATGGGCCAGCCTGAAAATCTTCCGCAAAGTACCCGCTACCGATGTTGTGGTAATGTTGATGGTAATGGTTGTTACCGTGGTATTCCACAACCTCGCCGTAGCGGTACTAATTGGTGTAATTATCTCTGCTCTGGCATTTGCCTGGGAAAACGCCAAGCGTATTCGTGCCCGCAAACATGTGGATGAGCAGGGGCGCAAACACTATCAAATTTACGGTCCGCTTTTTTTCGGATCAGCCACAGCATTTCAGGAAAAGTTTGATATTCTGAGTGATCCCGATCAAATCGTTATCGACTTTGAAGAATCCCGGGTTGTGGATCACTCCGCTATTGACGCGCTGAACAAAATTACCGCGCGTTATGCCAATCAGGGTAAAACCGTTCAGCTCATCAATCTGACCAACGACAGTAAACGGCTGCTTAACAATGCAGATCAGCTGATTAATCTTAATTACGAGAAAAAAGAAAAAACCCCGCAGGATGCGGTTGAACCAGCAAAGGTCTGAGTTGATAGTAAAATTTAGAATCGGTCGGCATCCCACCGTGATGCCGACCGGTATATTATATGATTTATAACCCCCGGAACATTGTTATGTATTCAGACCGTATTACCCGGCTTTCACCTCATTCAATCGCTCTACTTTCTCCAGCAGTGTAGGTATCACCTCCGGTTGATCGCTGAATACCCCGTCAATACCGTTTTGGTCCATGAAGCTGAACGGTTCTTCATAAAGCTCATCGATGGTGAGCTGCCCGTTGCTGGTGTAGGATTCTATCATATTGCGGATAAAGGTGATCCGGGTTGAATTAACCGAAATCAAACTACGGAACCACCGATTTAGCAGGGTGTGTTCACTTAGAACTTTGGAAACATAAACACCTGATAAGCCTATGGATCTACGACCCCTTTTATGGGCTATTCCGATAGCCGTCGCCGGCGGGCTGCTTTTTCGATCCGCATCCCGATACAAGTCTGAGGAAGAAGCTGATAAGAAACCGGTATCCAATGATTCGCCGAAGCGTTCGGTAAAAGAAATTCATGATGATCAATTTTCCTCTAAGCGACGCCACTTAATTCGCGTCGGCAATTGGGGCAGTGCTAATATGGCAGGCGGGGCGACGCTCTATGCCGGCTCCGGGGATGAATCGTTATCTGCGTTCGGTCTTCAATCCGGATTATGGGGTTTTATTAATACCGGGATCGCCGTTGGCGGCCTTACCGAAAAAAATGAATCCAGCGACGACCCCTCTAAGGTTCAGCGCAGTGAACGCAATTATAGCGATATCCTACTGCTTAACCTTGGGCTGAATGCCGGCTATATCGGCGTCGGTACGACGATGATCATAGCGGCACAGCAGGGCGTTTGCAAGTCTGATCAATGGAAGGGACACGGCAGCGCTATTATCCTGCAAGGGATAGGTCTGTTCATATTGGACGCCCTTAGCTGGAAAGCTTCACGGGAACGGATGAGAAAGTTGTTGAACAGGAACGATGAGGCTTAGTTTAACCTCGTGTAAAAGCTGTTTTTATTTGCCAGTGAAAGATTTTACTAACCGCGGAATCTATGTGGGGATAATTCAACTATTTAGCCAAGGTTCTTTCTGATTAATAATCGAAGAAATTTTCAATCTTCAATTTTCTATTGAATTATATGATGGAATCAATTAACTGTCACCTTCTCAACAGTGCATTCGTTAAGGTGCTGTCAGGCCTTACGGGTCTGATATTGAAATGGTAGCTGCCATGCAATTTGGATTGAAGTCCGTATTCCATTTGATATGGCATAATCTATCGCAGCTTATCGATTTCCGTCGGTTTTAGTGCGTGTTGCACAACTTACTTTACTCTTTATTTGTCCAGATTCCTTTCCGCGCGACGAAGTCGCGCTGTTTTCCCCACACG
>SLQI01000239.1 GCA_007131535.1 Balneolales bacterium
TGATTATCTTACCTTTCCGGTTTCTCAAAAGCTCCCTCAGGAGTAGGCTTCTGTGAGCGAGCGGGTAAGTCGCCAGCAACAGTAATCGAACAGACGAAAGATGGTTGCTGGCACTACTAAACAATTGGCTTCGCACGTTCAGTGCCCGAGTGTACGCTAAGCGCGGTTACGGTGACCAATATGAGCCCCATGCCGAAGATTTGCAGAGCAGCCAAACTTTCATCTAAAACCACTACGCCAAATAGCGACGCGGTTACCGGCTCTAACATTGCTATTACAGACGCTACAGCGGGTGCGGTAAACTTCAGGCCGATGATATAGAAAATGAACGACAGTCCGGCGCCAAGCACTCCCAATACCATGAACAGCGGCCAACTCGGCGTCTCAAGCACTGCTGCGGTCTGATCGGCATCACCCAGCCCGATAAGAATGGCTGCAAGTACCGCAAACGCTATCACAAGAATTGCCTGCGGACTTCCGTGCGGTGCCGCATACTTGAATCCGAAAATGAATAGCGCATAGGACAGACCGGAAAGCAGCCCGGCACCGACAGCAATCAGCGTGACGTCACCCGCTCCGATATCATAAATACCTGTAAGCAGCACGATGCCGAGCATGACCATTGCAATTGCGGCCCATTTAAAAAGTGTGGGGCTTTCGAGCTTGAGTGTGAAGGATACGATAAAGACAAATACCGGCGCGCAGTACATCAGCGTAGCAGCAACGGCAACACTGCCCTCGGCGATGCTAATGAAATAAAATGCAAAATTCCCGGCTACACCAATACCAGCGATCGCCGACCAGAACCATAATTGACGACTTGCCAATCCGCTGCCCTTAGGGCGCAGCGCCAGCCAGACGAGAACAAACAAAAACCCGATCGCGCCCCGGTAGAACGACACCACAACCGGGTCCCAGCCCTGCCCCGTAAGAATTCCACCGATCCCGCCCGACAGTCCCCAGCACAGCGAAGCAAGAACCACGAACATCGTGTTTAAACTTCTCATTAATATCTGCTTTTTTATATTTGATTAAATTAACCACTTAAGTTGCAGCGAGATCCGTATAATGGTGCCAATCTTCAATTATAACCCCCGATCAAGCGCTATACCACAAATCTTTTGGGTGGGAAACTCCTGCCTTACAACAGATCAGAAGCACATACAGCCGCCTAACTCTTCCGATTAGAAAAAATCTTTGCCGGCAGACTCAAGACAAGGATACAATCGGAACACAAAAAACCGGATTAAAGTAGACCACACATCACTGCTTAACTGATAAATGATAACTGCTAACTGATTACTGCCTTAAGCCGACTGATAAATAGCGTCCTTCGCCGCCAATAGTGTATTCTTCATCAGCATGGCCACCGTCATAGGTCCGACGCCACCGGGGACGGGCGTAATCCAGTTCGCTTTATCCTGAACGCTGTCGAAATCACAATCGCCGACAAGGCGGTAACCGCGTTCGTTGTCGGGATCGGCAACCCGGTTGATACCCACATCAATCACCACCGCTCCTTCTTTGATCATAGGTCCGGTTATCAGTTTCGGGGTGCCGGCTGCGCTTATCAAAATATCAGCATTTATGGTATGCCGGGTGAGATCCTTGGTATACTGGTGGCACAGCGTAACCGTCGCTTTGCCGGCTCCATCCTCACGCGAGATCATCAGCGTCATAGGCTTGCCGACAATATTGCTGGCCCCGATGATTACAGCGTGTTTGCCTTTTGTAGCGATACTGTAATAGTTGAATAGTTCCATGATTCCCGCAGGAGTACACGGGCGAAATGCCGGCTGACCAACAGCCAGGCGCCCCATGTTCATCGGATGGAAACCGTCGACATCCTTTCGATAATCTATTGCTTCAATGATATTCCAGGATGGCAGGTGACCTGGAAGCGGCAATTGCAGCAGAATGCCGTCAACCGTATCATCGGCATTGAGTTTTTCCAGGGCTTCAATTACCTGGATTTCGGAGACGGTATCCGGCAGTACCAGCGTATCTGAATCTATGCCTACCTCGGCACAAGCTTTGGTTTTGGCTTTTACATAGGTATGCGAGGCCGGGTTATTACCTACAATGACGGCATGAAGCTTTGGAGCGCGATGCCCGTGACTCACCCAATACTGAATGTCTTCACGAACCTGCTCCCGGATTAACTTCGCAACTTTTTTTCCGTCAATTAAATTGGCCGACATCTTCTCACTACCCTGTATTTATTTACCTGATCCAATCCCGAGACAGGATTAATTCCTGCAACAACAAGTCCGAATGGCTTATACCTTGATAAACTGTTCTTCTTCATTCCGGAAAGCTTCCAGGATTTCCCCGGCATTGTTGGCGTTTTCCAGTTTTTCCCTGAAACTTTGATTATTCAGCAGCCGGGACACCCTGCTCAGCATTTTGATATGGAGGCTGTTTTGAGCTTCCGGTCCCACCAGTAAAAAAACCATATTCACCGGTTCACCGTCAATGGCTCCGTATTCAATTGGAGTTACAAGCCGGGCAAAAGCGGCATAAGAACGATCCAGGCCCGTACTTTTTCCATGAGGTATAGCCAGGCCGCGCCCAACTCCGGTAGACATAATGTCTTCCCTGTTCATTACCGCCTCCCTGGCCCTTTCGGTAAGTTCTTCACTAACGTGGTGATTCAGCGTATCAACTAATATACTGATCAGTTCCTGTTTGGACTGGACTTCCAGTTCCGGGAAAACATTATTTTGATCGAGCAGGTCGCAAACTCTCATAAAATCTGACTTCGAATAATGCATTGTTTTAGACAGCGCGGAAATATACAGAGCTTTGTAACTATGAACCAATCAAAAAATTTCAGTCGGTCAGTTATCGCCCTGATACATGCTATATATCGCGATTAAATTGGTTAAATTATTATTTAGTGCCTGTAAGAAAACAGGTAGTATCTTAAAAAATGCCAATATCTGGTGCCGTATATTCGGTAATTCGGTAATTCGGTAATTCAGGTAATTGGGTTTAAAGCAACTCATGGAGCCAAA
>SLQI01000094.1 GCA_007131535.1 Balneolales bacterium
CTGCGTTCCGCTCGCCCAAAAAATGCTCGAGTACGCTCATGTACACTCCGCTTTTTTGAACTTCGCGCGCCTTGATCTTGGCGTTTCTTAGAGACACTACGAGTTTTCTTACAGACACTAAATAGGTTCATTCCAATAAAAAACCCGGTTATATATTTAATTCATCATTCAGTATAATTATTGAATGTTGAGAATAAGATACATTACCATTTCACCAGATCTCTGCATCAATCACAAAAACTTATTCTACCGGATACCCTTTGGCTTTCCACTCAGGGTAGCCTTCATCCATCCGGATTACTTCAAAACCCTCTTTGTGCAGTAGTTCTACGGCGTCGTCGGCCATAGCGCACAAAGGCCCGCGGCAATAGGCAATGATTTGTTTGGAACGGGGCAGCTGTTCCAGGTTTTTCTGCAACTCTTCTACCGGCAGGGATACCGCCGATGGGATATGCCCTTCTTCATATTCATGCTGCGGGCGTACATCCAGGGCAATGGCCTCCCCTCTTTCAACCCGTTTTCTGAGCTCTTCAGCCGTTATTGATTCCAGATCGTGCCGGGACTTCTGAAAATCTTTCATCAACTTCTCAATTTCGGCATTCATCGAAAAACCGAGTTCCTGCAAATTCTTCCAGACTTCAAACACTTTGGGTCCGGCCAGAGAATAGTAGTTGTATTTTCCCTTCTTCTCCGTTTTCACCAGGCGAGCATTTTTTAATACCTGCAGGTGTTGTGATGCATTGGCAATCGACAGGCCGGTCTGCCCGGCAATGTATTCTACTGATGATGCCCCCTGGGCCAACAACTCCAGAATCTCCAGCCGGTGCGGATTGGCCAACGCTTTAGAGATTGCCGAAAGCTCAGTATAAATCTTATCTTTGAATTCGCGGGCGTTCATAGTCATCTGCTTGTAATCAGTTTCGTGCACACTTACGTGTTGAACTCGTTTGAAAACACCTTATGCTACAACTGAACCTGAATTTCTGCAGTCAGAATGCTGCCGGAGTCTCCGAGTCCCTGGTCATCACGATACTCGTAATTCAGGGTGAAACGCGTTTGGCGCGCAAAATAGTAGTTGACGGCTGCCGACCAGGCTATAATTTCGGAATTATCAGCGTCGGTGTTGGGGTCCAGGGTTTCAAAGCGGGAAACGATCTGCCAGTCATCAGTAAGATGGTACCCGCCGAGCAAATATCCGCCCTGTTGGGAGAGCGAGCCGTCGGGCTGATCATCTTCCCGGTAAATGTATTCAGCTCGGATGACATACGGGCCTTGCTCATATGATGCATCGGCTCCGATCCGAACCCTCTGAAAGTCATCATCGTTGCCTACAGGTTGATATCTGCCTATATGAAAAGAGGTTCCGAGCTCCAATTCTTGGGAAAGAGATAAACCTATGCGGCCAATCAGATCTTTGGGGTCGATCTGTTCGGCTATGTTGGCACCCGTTCCGTTAACAATTGCAGCGGAATAATTGATCATCCCCAAATCCCCGCTTGCCTGTACACCCAAATCCCGGAACATACGTAAGGGATTAGTGGTACGAACCGTAAGTGAGCGGTTTATGAGCGGGTTCAGAAAAATCGGTTCCTGACCTTCCAGCCCAAACGGCACAAGAAACTGACCGGCTCGCAGCCGGAACTGTTCATTAACACGAAAATCTATAAATGCGTTAACCAATTGCGGATTATTGTCGGGAGGTTCAACCCACCCGCCGGTTACATTGGCTGAAATCCGATCCGTCAGTTGCGCATTTACGCCTACGCGGGCCAGCCAAATATCAAAACCCAGTGGATTGTCGCCAAAATCATCATATTCCAGGGTATTCTTGAAAAATCCGGAAATATTGTGAACGGGATATTCCGGGTTTGATGAAGCATTTTGCCCGGCCGACCATCCCCGGCTCGGAAAAACAGTCATCAACATCAAGCCTAATGCGGCCACCCATGAAATCCAGTACTGTTTAGTTGACATAAATAAACTCCTTTACATGATTTCTGTTTCTGCAGGGGAAAGATTTACATCCGACCCCATTAAACTATCATTCAATATATTCATTGAATGATGAAATGGCAAACGTAAATATATCTACATTAGTATATGTTTACATCATCACTTTTCCTGTTTGTTTGGTCGGACTGATTTCGATCAGATCGCGGGTCTGCCACAGAAATCACAACAAAAACGGGCACACTTCGGTTCAGAAACGAACCTGAAATATGCCCGGTTAAGCAGCTACAAATCCTGATTTTTTAATAATTTAGGTGGGCTACAGATTCAATTCCACTCCCCCGCGCACCCATCGGCCGGGTTGCGGTACGTTGGCAATATCCACATAGCGGGTATCAAGGGCATTAGATGCTTCGGTAAACAAGCGAACCGGCCCGGTTTCAAAAAAGAGCCTGAGGTCCATCATAAAAAAAGGATCAAAAGAGCGGGTATCCGTAAACTCCTCATTTTCGAATACCATGTAACTGCCGGCTCTATCCTGCCATGACCCGGTTATGGTTACCCCTCCTCTTTCTGTTACCGGATGATTCAGCGTAACGTCCAGTTTGTGATTGAGGTGATCAAGAGCGTAGTTGGAAAGCTGCTCGCCGCTATAGGTGTCGGCATGGATATAAGCATATTGGATGGAAAGGGAGCGTGGAGCCGCATCCTTTCCAGACGGTCTTCCAAGCGGGATGTGAGCACCGGCTTCAAAACCGGTAATGGTTACTTCCGTCAGATTTTTAGCCTGCCACACATCATCGCCCGGACTTCGCACCCAGTCGATCATATCGCGGCCCCATCTGCGGAACACCGCGGCATCCAACAGAATATTCCGCCAGGTGCTTTTGAATCCGGTTTCTGCAGTTATTGCACGTTCCGGCTGAAGCTCCGGATTGCCCAGGTTTTCAGGATCGCTGTAAAACAGATCGGTAAACGTTGGCAGACGCAATGTCCGGTTGGCGGTGGCATACCATCGAAGGTCACCCAAAATCTGCCATCCGAGATCCACCC
>SLQI01000409.1 GCA_007131535.1 Balneolales bacterium
CGGATCTCCTCCTTACGTTCCCTCCACGCTGGTCGGGACAGGCTTCGTCCGGGATGACCAATGGTGGAAACAGATGTTATAGAACGTTACTCCCCAGCTTTTGTAATTGATCCAGCTCATTTTTTCCGATAAATACCCAGGCTTTGATTTTCGGGGACAAAATGCTCGGTGGCAGGAAGGTTTTCGTGGGCGCCGAGAATCAGGAAACCACCAGGGTGAAGTAAAGTAGCGATCTTTACGGTAAACTCCTCCTGCCGTTCACAGGAGAAATAGGTATAGACCAGATTCCGGCAGCAAATGAGATCATACATATCCTCCGGAAGGGATTTGCTGATATCTCGATATTCAAATACAACCCTGTCTTTAACTTCGCCGGTGATGAGATAGTGGTTGGGATGGTCGGGATCAGGGCGGAAATGCTTCTTTTTAATCCCGGAAGGTACTTCTTTTAATGCGCCTCCGGGGTATCTGCCGGTTCGGGACCGGCTCAGGGCATGGGGGTTCCGGTCGGAGGCCAAAATGGAAATATTGATGGGTTCGGATGCTGTTTCCCGCACCTCTTCAACAAGCAAAGCCATGCTGTAGGGCTCTTCGCCATTGCAACATCCGACAGACCAAATGCGGATTTGGTTATCCTGCCGGGCTTTCAGCATCTCCGGCAGCAGGTTATTCTTCAGATATTTCCAGAGTTCGCGATCCCGAAAAAATCGGCTGATGGTGATATCACACATCTGGTCGAGGATGTGCCACTCTTCGGGATGGTTCCGGAGATAGGTTTTATAGTCGCGGATTCCCTCAAGACTCAACTCCCGGATACGTTGACGAATCCGCTTGATCACTTGACCCCGGGGCTTACGGAATCCTGCCCATCGGTATTTAAGGTGTGGAAGCGCCCACTGCAAAAATTCAACTTCGTCATTGGTTTTGGATTCAGGCATATCCGGGGGATGCAATTCATGTACCCGCTTAGTTCAAAGTGCAGCCGTTCTGTCTAAAGACGTGAATTACAAAATGCCGGCACATATACCGGCTCAGCGGGTTTTTGAGAGTCAACCGGTATCAGTAGAAAACGCGAATTACAACCCGGCGATTACGTGCCTGATTTTCCGGAATCGGATTCCCATCTTCGTCAACATTTGGAGCAACAGGTCTGGTATCGGCGTAACCGGAAGCTCTGAGACGCTCAGCTTCGATACCGAGGTCGATAAATCGTTTAACTACATTGGAGGACCGGGCGACCGAAAGCTCCCAGTTGTTGCGAAAACGCTGGGTGAAAATCGGAACATTGTCGGTATGCCCCTCAACCGATATGTTGAAGTCGTAGTAGTCAATTTGTTCCAGGGCATTACCTACACGAACCAGAATCTCCTCACCGTCCGGAAGAAACTCGGCTTCCCCGGATGCATAAAAGTATTCGCTTTCAAAAAACAATTCAATTCCCTCGTGATCCATGGTGATTTCCACTTGCTCTGCTTCCCGTTCATCTTCGAGCAGTTCTTCCAGATCTCTCATAATCTGGGAGAGCGGGGTTTGGACATCTTCGATATCCTGACCAGTAAATTCGGCGAGCATTCCCTGCTGCATATTGTCAAACAGGTTGATATCATACCGGGAAACGGCAATAAGTACCACAAAAAATGCCAGCAAGAGGGTAATCATGTCACTGTATGTCAGAAGCCAGGTTTGCCCCCCTTCGTCTTCATCTTCTTCCAGCAGTGGATTGCGTTTTCTGTCCTCAGCCATGATTATGCTGCTTTTTTGGTTCCGGAGTCATCATCGGAGCTCATCTCCCGATGGAGAAAAGAGTTCAGTTTATCCTCGATAAAGAACGAGGATTGGTCGTCATTGATCAGCAACACACCTTCCATGATAAGGTAGTCTCTGAATCGTTCAATTTGAGCCAGATTTTTCAGTTTCCGGGAGAGGGGAAAGAAGATCAGGTGAGCCAGGGAAATACCGTAGAGTGTGGTAATCAAAGCAGCGGCCAATCCGGGTCCCATCTCAGCCGGGTTGTCGAGCTGCCCCAGCATCACGATCAGTCCGAAAAGCGTTCCGAACATTCCGAATGCCGGTGAAGAATTCCCCATACTTGACAGAACATTTACGGTAACCATTTTTCGCGTATAGGTTTCTTCGATATTGTTTTCGCTCAGGTTGCGAATGTTTTCCGTAGAATACTTGGTATTGACAAGTGAAAAAAGATACCCGGCAAACTCTCCTTCATTTTCATCCTGTATTTCAGATGAAGCTCTGGTTTTATTTTCCTGAATACGCTCACTCCATTGGATAACCTGGTCGATATCACCCTGAAGAGTTGACGGACCATACTTGCTCTGTGTGACCAAGTGAATCAGACTCACCCAGGCTTTTCCAACATACCGGCCCGGATACATGATAAACATACTGTTGAGTACCCCGCCCAGAACAATGAGCAAACTTGGCAGGTTGAAACTCCTGAAGTTATCTAAAAAGGGGAACAGCTCGTAAAATTCAAGCCGGCCGGTTACCGATAGAATACCGGTTAATAGCATGGCCAGACTGAATATAAGCCCCAGGATGGTTGTGATGGATACCTTCATAACAGACCGTATTTGTTTTTCGTAAATTTGTTTAAGAGTCCATTGAAAAATGTTGGTTGTTTTATCAGCAACCAGAATGTCGGCATTTATTTTTCGGACTTTATATCATTTATAATGTTGACATCTTCCGGGAGGACCAGTGAATCGGTAAGCATAGAAAAACTTGATAATAAAACTATTTAATCTGCCCTCACTGGAATTCATTCGGCTCCAACCTCACAAATGCCTTCCCTTTAATTGCTAACAATCGACTACAATCACATTTCAAAATTCTATTAAATCCTTAATCCTCCTGAATGTCATCGATAATGGCTTCAATTTCCGGTATATCCGGAGTGGGAATTTCCGGATCTTTAGCTACAGCCTGTTCCCAGTAGCTGCGGGCGGAGGGCAGATCGTCTATCATCAGGTAGATGGTAC
>SLQI01000005.1 GCA_007131535.1 Balneolales bacterium
CGAAGATGAACGTATCCGGGGCGGAATTTTACTACAAGAAATGGCAGCGAGCGCTAAATCGGTCAAAGCAGTGGCTTGAGACGGATGAAGCACCGCAATAAATTATCCGGTCGTTATTGTTCGGCGTTCCGGGAAATGGCATGATATTGAAGGAAAAAACAGAGTTGGGAGAGGGTTTTCGAAAGCAGACGTAAAGACGCAGACTGTAAAATGTAATTTTCAATCATAAAACAGGATGATATGAACCGGGATCAGATGTTAAATAAAGTCAGAGAGTTTTCGGGATATTGGGATGTAATTGTAATCGGGGGCGGCGCCACTGGGCTCGGAGCGGCGGTTGAGTCTGCGACCCGCGGTTATAAAACAGTATTATTTGAACAAAGTGATTTTGCCAGGGCCACCTCATCCCGGAGTACAAAATTAATTCATGGTGGTATTCGCTACCTCCAGCAGGGAAATTTTAACCTCGTTCTGGAAGCCCTGCGGGAGCGCGGACTGCTGATCGGGAATGCGCCGCATCTGGTGCATCATCAATCTTTCATTGTGCCGACTTACGACTGGTGGCAGGGACCGTTCTACGGTGTCGGGATGAAAGTGTACGACAAGCTGGCCGGAAAACTCGGGCTTGGCCCATCCCGGCGGCTTTCCAAAGAAGAGACGCTGAAACATATCCCCAACCTGGAAGCGAACGGTCTGAAAGGCGGCATCCACTATTACGACGGTCAGTTTGATGATGCCCGGCTTGCAATAAGCTTGACCCAAACCCTGGCCGACATGGATGGAATACCTCTGAACTATGCCCGGGTAACCGGTTTGCAGAAAACCAATAATATGGTAGATGGTGTGACTGTGAAGGATGAAGAATCCGGGGAGGAGTTCGAGGTTAACGCCCATTCGGTGGTCAATGCCACCGGCATTTTTACGGATGAAATTCTCAGGATGGATGAGGAGCATAATCCCGGAATTATGACCTGGAGTCAGGGAGTGCATCTGGTGCTTGAACGCGATTTTCTGGCCGGCGATACAGCCATTATGGTTCCCAAAACCGAAGACGGGCGCGTACTATTTGCGGTTCCGTGGCATAACCGGGTTATCGTTGGAACTACCGATACTCCGGTGGATAAACCCGAACTGGAACCCCGCCCGTTTGATGAAGAAGTTGAATATATTTTGAATCACGCTTCCTTTTTTATGGACCGGAACCCCACCCGTCAAGATGTAAAGAGCGTATTTGCCGGTTTACGTCCGTTGGTCCGCCCGCTGGAAAACAAAAAAACCTCTTCCATATCCAGAGATCATACGGTAGTGGTTTCCCGCTCAGGTTTGGTAACTATAGCCGGAGGTAAATGGACTACCTACCGTAAAATGGGTCAGGATGTGATTGATAAAGCGGCAATGGTAGCCGGGCTGGATATCCGGGAAAGCAAAACTCACAATCTGCACCTGCATGGATGGCTGAATAAATCGGATCGGTCCGATATGATGTATGTTTATGGCGCGGATATCGTGGGAATCAAAAAACTAATGGATCAGCATCCGGAGTTTAATCAGCCGTTGCATCCTGATCTTCCGTATCAAAAAGCCGAGGTAGTCTGGGCCGTTCGCAAAGAAATGGCCCGCACGGTAGATGATGTGTTATCCCGTCGAACCCGCGCTCTGCTTCTGGACGCCCGGGCCGCCATTGAGGCTGCACCGGAAACGGCCCGGCTTATGGCTACCGAACTCGGCGCCGACGAAACCTGGGAACATACCCAGGTACATCAGTTTGAAAAAATCGCCGAAGGGTATTTGTTGAAATAAAGGTAACCACCAAAACGGCATAAATCTGAAGCCCGAAATGTACGTTGCGATAGTCGTGTTGTTCGGGTCGCCGTCCAATCAAAAATCTGATCTCGTTAATCTGCTATCGTTAATCCATCAAAATCAAATTGGATGTCAGTATTTGCATCTAATTCCGGCCCACCATCGCCCCGAGTACCGCATCAAACACTTACATTGTAAGTCGGCACTTTTATGTGCATCCCTTTACTTTCAATCCCCTGGGATGTGGGTTTGGGGCGGCCATCATGATAATCCGTGCACACCCCCGCGAAAATCCGCGGTAAAAAAACATGTCCCGGCCATGAAAATCCACTGTTTCAACAATTAGTCATTAGCAAGGTCCAGCGTATAAACCCGAATTTTCTGTTCACCGGTTACCTGCTGTTCTATCCCGGCTAAAGTGTTGCCGAATACGTCTTTTAACTCAAAATCGAGGGGCAGCCGCATTTGGTGCAGCGAGTTGCCGTCGTCATCAAAAACGATCGTATTGGTAGTGGTTTCATCTGCCATAATCTGCATCCACACTTCATCCCGGTCAGATATTCTAAGATTATGCATTACGGGCAGGTATTCCGGCAAACCGGCCTCTATCGTGTTCCGAAGTTCGGGGTCCATCGTCTGGAGCCATTCATCCAGTTCGGTCATGTCCGGTTCGGCAGGAGTAAGATCATAACGTAACTTCCTTTGCTCTGATCCCTCCGGTGAATATGCTGTGAGTTCTACATTTTCAGACCAACCAAGCCAGATGTTTCCAACACTATTGACATCAAATACCGTAGTATTACTGAAAGGCACGGGGATAGGCATACCGGATTGCCGCAAAGGGTCACGAGTCAGATTTTGCATGCGAAAGGACTTTGGTGCATCGGATACCACCTGACCATCTTTACTGAATGCATAGATCTTGCCTTCACTGTATTCATCGTCGGGCCGGCCATGAGCAAAACTTTTTATGAAAAAGTATTCATCACTTACCATAAGTCTGTTGGGCATATCAGAAATGTGATCCCGGAATGAGGCCTCAAATTTTCGTGACCAGAAGTTGTCTTCCTCATGCTGAAGTCCGTAAACCATTCCTTCATACCGGTCCATGACAAAGAGGCTGCCATTTCCATCGGTTGCTATAGAGGTTACATCACTACCGGAAGGGATATCCAAATGCATATTTTCTGCCGA
>SLQI01000271.1 GCA_007131535.1 Balneolales bacterium
AGGGGGAGGCACTTATCCGTTGACTGAAGTCAACGGAAATGGATGGGTGCGAAGCTGATAACTGATAACAGTGCGGTTAACAACTTAATGTAAAAGGTTATCACTCTCTGAATCAGCGAACATACTGCATTGCGATAAGCAAATTGCATTAAACCGGTACTTATCTGTAGCTTAATTATTTTTTCATACCAGCAACCAGCAATCAGATTTCTTTTCGCAGCCGGGCTACAGGAATATTTAACTGTTCACGATATTTGCTGACCGTACGACGGGCTATCATGTATCCTTTTTCCTGCATCTTTTTCGCAAGTGCCTGATCAGACAACGGACGTTTTTTGTCCTCTTTGTCAATTAAATCGTGAAGGTGATTCTTTACTTCACGATTGGATACCTCTTCTCCGCTTTCAGTTTCCAGACCTTCATTAAAAAAGTATTTGAGCTCAAACACCCCGAAAGGAGTCTGCACATACTTACCGTTCACGACTCTTGAGACTGTAGATATGTCCATATTGATGCGGTCGGCCACATCTTTGAGGATCATGGGTCTTAATCCATCACCATGTTTGAAAAAATCTTCCTGAAGCGCAACGATGGTCTGCATGACATTCATCAGCGTGTGTTGCCGTTGCTGTATACTTTCAATAAACCAGCGGGCCGCTTCAATTTTATTTTTGATGAAATTCTTTGTCTGTTTTGTTTCTGAATCGGTTTTCCGGCCATTGTGTTTGCTCAGCTCGTCCCACATCTCCTTATACCGTGGAGAGATTTGCAGTTTCGGAGCATTACGATTATTCATGGTGATGATAAATTCGCCATCCTGATCAGGATCTTCATTACCTTTATCATCAACGGCAGGTTGATAGTAGACAATAAAATCCGGGACGATGTAATTATGGCTTTCCTGAACGGTATCAACACTTCCCGGCTTAGGATCAAGATAGCGCAGGCAATCAAATGCTTCTTTGAGTTTTTCCTCATTCACATCCAGGCGCCGGCTAAGTTTATCATAGTGCTTCTTCTCAAAAAGCTCCCAATGATCCCTCAGTGTTGTTATGGCAATATCCCGCCCCGGGGTGTCTTCCTGAAGCATTTCTAATTGATTCAGCAAGCATTCACGCAAATCCCGGGCAGCAATACCCGGCGGATCCAGTTTTTGAATCTGTTTGAGAACCGATTCGGCTTCTTCCTCGGTGATTAATATCCCTTCGTTGAATGCGATACTGTCTATTACGGCATTCAGATCTCTGCGAAAATACCCGTCAGAGTCAAGAGATCCGATAATTTCATCCGCTATCAATTCCTCCCGCTCATTGAAATTGAGCAATCCGACCTGACTTTCCAGACCTTCCAGAAGGGTTTCGTTATAAGGCTTAGGCAGATTACGCCATTCTTCCTCATCAGGGTTATAGTTGGAAGTCAAAGGTGTTCCTTCAGGTTCATCATTTGCCATGAACGACTCCCAGTCGATTTCTTCATTATTATCGACGGGATCTACCTCACTGTCTTCCTCCTCCAACTCGGTCTGCTCAGTTTCCGGACTCTCAACCGGCTCGGTCTCATTTAGCTGTTCGGCCTCCTCCTGCAATTCGTCCGCTTCCATTTCTTCAAGAAGCGGATTGTCTTCCATTTCTTCTTTTATCCGCTGCTCAAGTGCAATCGTCGGTAGTTGCAGCAGCTTAATGTACTGTATCTGCTGAGGCGACAGTCGCTGTTGCAGAGATTGCCGTTGGGTAAGTTTATGTCCGGGGGTTATCATACTTCTGTAAATTCATTTTGCCGAATAGTTCTACAGGTCTCACGGAATTCCTGATACCAGGAGCTCCCGTAGGCCCGGGTCAGAGCAGGTTCGGAAAACTCCGATAAATATACGCCTTCACTTTCTCCATTCCGGCAAGCCGAAGAACACAACTCAGGAATATATTCAAAGTTGATGTAATCCGTGCCGGCAATGCGGGTAATTCGTAGCGGAAACAAATGGCAGCTCAGTGGCTTAGGCCAATTCAACCGGGCCTCCATCCAGGCCTTCTGGATCGCACAAATGGCTACGTTATTTTGATCATACGTCACAAACACACATTCCCGACCATCCGTACATGAAAGCTCAAAATTATCTTTTTTGCCCCGTACCAAACCATGCTGATCCACAACTTCCCGGGCTCGTTCCCGGAGTTCCCCCTTAACCGTTTCATAAGCCCTCTGTAATACGGCTAACTCACCACGTTCTACCGGGGCACCCGCCTCACCAACTACACAACATGCCCCTTTGCACAGGCTTAAATCGCAGGCAAATTTCGCATGAGCTACATCATCGGCAATTATGGCGTGTTGTACTCTAAACATTAATCTTGTTTGACTCTTTTTGAAAATCAGTTTCCGTCGGAGATTGTATCCCGGTAAATGTAACCATTTTATCGCACTAAATGGTTAACGAGCTGTAATACTTTAAAATCTTTCTGTAGTTAAGAAAGTTCAAAATATTTCCCGGCATTTTGTTTTACACAATCTTTAAACTCCAGCTCTAACAGCTTTACAAGTAGTTTATCAGTAGGAATCCCGGTTTGCCCGCTGATTGCATCTACATGTAAGGCGCCGCCATTCAAAGTTCGGCAAATAGTGCGGCTTTCCTCATCTAAATCGTTTCTGTCTTCCCAGGCCGGTTTGGCCTCAGCTTGAATGTCCGCCTGTACCACAGACGAATCAGTGTAAAATCTATTCAATTCGACTGTGACATCCTTGAAATCCTGTACCAATTTGGCCTGTCCGTTTTTTATCAACATATTGCCGCCCTGCCCGTTTCCTGTTTCCAATGAGTGCGGTATGGCAAATACATCCCGGTTTTGATCCAGCGACACGCCGGCTGTAATCATACTTCCGCCTTCCACATCACTCTCCACAACCAGCGTGCCCAGACTTAATCCGCTAACCACTCGATTTCTGACCGGGAAATTTCCTGCATCCGGCTTTGTGCCGGGCGGAAACTCCGTAATAATCAC
>SLQI01000303.1 GCA_007131535.1 Balneolales bacterium
AATATCTGTTAAATCAATCGGGAACTATTGGATTATAGCTGTGAATTTAAAGATTATATAGTAACTCCTAATCATTGATATTCATATTTTTGAAGATCGGGTAAACCAGCAGATCTTTTATGATATTTTGATTTCGTAATCCGTTGCACTAACGTGATATTCCTTATTAAAACGATGATGAAAAATGGAGTTAGGTGGTAACTACGGCTTCAACTTAATCAGGTATTTTTTTTATGAATGATTATCTGACCTCACCCCACCCCGTTTTAGTTCCGGTTTTGGCGGGAATTGTCGCATTCACCGGCTGCAGCCCGATTGATGAAGTTACAGATGAACGGCAGCTTCACTACTTCCAAAGCCCCCCGCTTGCACAGGTTGACGAGCTTGAGGAGTTAATCAACGGGGTTACCCGGATTCTGGTTTCCGCTCATTATGACTCCTACTTTTTCGAAGAGGAACAGCGGGTATCACTTTCAGACATTGAACAAAACCCGGAATTGCTGGAAGAAGCAGAGACCTCGTTTGATATTGAAACCAAGGCAGGTACGGGAATTATTATTGATGTGGCCGACGGCTACCCGCTCATTCTAACCACCAATCACCTTATTGACCAGCCGGATACGCTGGAGTTTTATTTTGAGGACGATTTTGGAGATCCCCTTGGTTTAGGTGAATTAGCCATTGCCGAACGCAAAGAACGCTATTTACCCCGGGACCGCCACCTTGGAGCGCTGAAGTTACTTGCTCAGGATCCGGATCATGATATCGCCATGTTAACTACGGAAAACCCGTTTGGAATCGGGGATGACATGAATAATCACACCATCGTAAAGGGTGATGCCCGCCGGCTGGATTGGGGATCAAAAGTATTTACTATTGGATATCCTCTTGGCAATTTGATGCTTTCAGCTTCAACCGTAAGCGAACCCGATCGGGTGGACCGGGGCCGATTTACGATTGACGCTTTGTTCAACCCCGGGTTTAGCGGAGGTGCTGTGTTTGCCATGAACAACAGCACATCTGAGCTTGAATTGGTTGGTATGGCAAGATCGGCTTCGGCCAGCTCGGATTTTCTTCTACGTCCCCAGCAAGGTGTGCTCTCGCCCTATCAGGATGGCGTCCAATACGACGGGCCGGTTTTTGCCGAATACAAAAGCGAGATTAATTACGGTATTGTGTACAGCATCACAATCAACGTAATTGAGGAATTTCTGGAGGACAACAGGGAAATCCTGGATCAGTACGGCTTTGATCCGTTTGACTAGTGCCACTAATTAGAAACTTTTGCCGGTTATGATATTACATTTCATTGTAAGTAAAACACCAAACCCAGGCTAAGCTTTTCAAGTGGTCGGGCATCATCATTGATACCTATGTTTGCTTCAAACAAAAAATTAGCCTGCCCGGCAAGTGGAATGGCCACACCGAGTGGAATTAATACAGGATGAATGGCCGGGTCGGAAAAATAGGGTTGATATAATAGCCCGCCGTATATACTGAATGGATTTAAGTCATAGCTAAAATTTACCCCACCTTTTAAACCAACATCTCCCCAGTTCTGGGCTCCAAACAAACCGGAAGCTGCAAACCGTTGTTCGGTAACAAGCCGGTAATGAAAATGAGCACCAATAAAAATATCATCGGATAAAAGCCCTAATTTCAGATGTCCGACAAAATCATCATCAAAAGCATACGAACCGCGAAGACCCAGCATAAACTCATTATCGTCAGCCGTTAAAAGTGTTGGCTGTATGCCAAGACTTACATTCTGAGCCAGGAGACTCCGGGTATCTGTAAAAAATCCGTCCTGAGCATCTGACTGTTCAACTGTAATGATAGTTATATAGAAAAGCGGTATTAAAATTACAAAAGCACACTTCTTCATAAAGCTTAACTCCCTTGAACTAAATTAGTTAACAATTGTTGATATTTAAAGCAAGAACGGCTCTTTATCGTTCCCTGTCCTGAAGAATGCTTTACACTGGCTTATTTTCTAATAATACGCTTTAGCAATAACTTATTGCACTTGATCCCGATTAGCCTCTATCAACAAGTTTGCCAGAGACTCTCCCAGGTGCGTTTCCATAATCTCACGGTAGCGATCACTTTGCAATAGACCGTCGCTGTGTTCAAAGTATTCAGTCAGTATTTCACCCCAGCTGCTTTCCAGCGGCATAATGTATCCGAACTGCTCCGAGGCCTCATCCCCCACTTCATGGCGCCGCAGCGGGGCTCCGCGGTCTACCGCCCTCCAGTAGTTGTACAGATCGATATAGGCGAAATAGCGATTGGCCTCACTGAGTTTATCGAGGATTTCATCGTTGGAATGGGCCATTTCCAGTCCGGCTTCCGGGTGATAGGACTCGATCAGATGCCGAAGCCGTTCTTCATGCAGCGTACCCTCAAATGCGAGGGCGTCCAGTCCGGCAAACGTCTCATCCATGGTTTCAAAATCCTCCAATTCCCCCGCATCCTCATGTGTGATGAGTGATGCGATATTGGTCATATACGGCGGACTGAACCTCAATTCTTCGCGCCGCTCTTCGGTAATGGTGACGTTGCCGAACCCGATCAGGCCGTCTTCACCCTCCACAATTTTTTCATAAAACCGGCTCCAGTCCTCTTCCTCCACAAAATCAACCTGCAGAACTATATCGTGCTCTTCCGCCAGAAAGCGGGCAAAATCCTGAATAATCTCCACCGTAACCCCGGTCAGGCGCCCTTCATCATTTTGATAGGCAAACCCTTCCGCCGGCACATACAATGCTGTCAGCGCACCATGCCCGGCTTCTTCAATCTCTTCCCAACTGTCCCCGGCAAGTTCCGGTTCTTCGAATTCACCGCAGGACCAGACCCAAAATACCAAACCAAAAATTATCACAAACCGATGCATATCAATTCCTTACATTGCTGATGATGGATTTACTTTTCAGGAATTTAATAAACAACCACCGGGTTTGCCTGTTTAATTTTTTGAAATGTGATTCAGAA
>SLQI01000145.1 GCA_007131535.1 Balneolales bacterium
ATATCGAGACAAGACCGGCGGATTGCAGATTAACGATATGTGATAGCAGATCCGTGGACCAAAAAATCACTAATCTGAAATCGTTAATCTGCTATCGTTAATCCGGCAACATCAGAGTGGATGCCCCGAGGTAATTCAAAATGATTAGCCATAGCACCAATATCGAGACAAGACCGGCGGATTGCAGATTAACGATATGTGATAGCAGATCCGTGGACCAAAAAATCACTAATCTGAAATCGTTAATCTGCTATCGTTAATCCGCCAAAATCGGAGAGGATGTCCGAGGTAATTCAAAATGATTAGCCATAGCACTGATATCGAGGTAAGACCGGAGGATTGCAGATTAACGATATGTGATAGCAGATTTGCGATTCCCGTAGTCATCATCTCAGTTTCATTTGTATACACATCTATAAATGGTGATACTTTTCAACTTTTAACTCTTTCTTCCGTTGTTCGTTGATGCGTAACAAACAAAATCTCACTTTACTGCAGCGGCTTTTCCGACTGGCTGCCGGGTTTATAATGTTTCTTGTTGCCCTATTTGCGGGGTTTGTGTTGTTGATTTATATGGGAATGTTCGGCCCCATACCGGATGCCGATGAACTCACTGACATCCGGCACCAGGAAGCCTCCGTTATTTATACCTCGGATGGAGAATTGATGGGCCGCTATTACCTGCAAAACCGCGACCGTGTTGCTATTGATGAGATCAGCCCGGATTTCATTGATGCGCTTATCGCTATTGAAGATATACGTTTTCACAATCATCATGGATTGGATTACCGGGCCATGGGCCGCGTCCTTGTGCGCACTATGATTCTTCAGCAGGATGCCGGCGGCGGCAGTACACTCTCCCAACAGCTTGCCAAAAACCTCTACCCGCGTCAGGGCTACAGCTGGTTTTATATTGCCGTTGATAAGGTGCGCGAAATCATCATCGCCCGGAAAATGGAGCGTCTTTACTCCAAAGAAGAAATACTGGAACTGTACGTCAATACCGTCTCTTTCGGTGAAGATACGTGGGGAATCAAGACGGCATCGGAACGGTTTTTCAATGTTTCACCCGGCGAGCTGGATTTGCATCAGGCCGCCACATTAGCGGGTATGCTCCGGGCAACGACATTTTATAATCCACGACGAAACCCCGAGAACGCGCGCCACCGGCGCAATGTAGTCATACGTCAGATGGAACGGTACGGGATGATCGAATCCGGTAAGGCTGATGAAGCCGTAGCCCGACCCCTCGATCTCGATTACAACCGACTCACCTATCATGAGGGTATGGCTCCGCATTTCCGCCGATATCTTCAGCGGAAGTTGCAGCATATCCTGAATACCAGGCCCGCTCTGGACGGCAATGACTACAACCTGTTCACTGACGGACTGGTTATAGAAACCACCGTAGACTCCCGAGTTCAGCAGGCTGCTGAATTTGCGGTAGAAACCAATCTTAAAAGACTGCAGGCTCACTTCGATCAGCACCGTGAAGAAGAGTACATTTTTGATGAAAACGACCCGATCGTTCGGCGGGCATGGCAAAGTTCGGAACGCTACCATCGTATGCAGCAACGCGGCTATTCGGATGAGGAAATCAAAGAGGCTCTCGACACCCCGGTTGAAATGGAGCTGTTCACCTGGGAAGACGAGCGCATCGTCACCGCGACACCCCGGGATTCAATCCGGCACTACTTGTCGTTTTTGAACTCCGGGTTTATGGCGATGGACCCGGCCTCCGGCGACGTAAAAGCGTGGGTCGGTGGCATTCATCACAATGCGTTTCAATACGATCATGTCCGCGCCCGGCGGCAGACCGGCTCTGCCTTTAAGCCCATAGTATACGCCGCAGCTCTGGAGGAAGGCATCCGGCCGTGTGATTATAAACGGAATCAGCTTTCCACCTATATAAGTTTCGACGACTGGACGCCCACCAACCTTGAAGAAGAATACGGCGGACGCTACTCGGTTCAGGCAGCGTTGGCCCGGTCGGTTAATACGATAACCGTTGAGCTGCTTCGAGAGACGGGAGTTAATAAAGTCCGGGAAACGGCGCGTAATATGGGCATTCAGTCCCGCATTCCCACAGGCCCTGCGGTTGCGCTGGGAACAGCTGAGGTTTCTCTGCATGAAATGATCCGCGCTTATTCGGCTTTTGCCAACCGGGGAAAATCGGCCACGCCCCGTTATATCACAGCGATCTACAATGCTGATGGTGAATTGATCTACGATTTCAATCTACCGGAGCCGTTTACTTTTGATCCGGCAACACTGAGGATTGATAGTGAATCAGCATTCTCCGAAGAAACCGCAGGTGCGATGGTTCAGATGCTTGCCAAGGCTGTGGATGAAGGTACAGCCTCTGGTCTGCGGACTCATTTCGGGCTCGACCATGCCATAGCCGGTAAAACCGGAACCACACAGAACTTCACCGACGGCTGGTTTGTGGGGATGACACCCGATTTGGTTTTCGGAACCTGGGTGGGGGGAGTCACTCCAGGAGTGCGATTTCCGGAAGATATAGGATTTGCTTCGCAGACCGCCCTTCCGGCCACCGGCTATTTTCTGCAGGAGCTGAACAACCACGAGGAGCTGGAGCCGATGTCCGCTCAGTTTCATGATCATCAGCAAAACAGCAGCTGGCGTACGCAGTGTGAGGATTATCAGGATGATCGGTTCACTGACCGGGTCCGGGACTTTTTTACCGGTAATGATCCGTCCGAAGCCCGGATTATTGATGATGAAAAGGAAGACAAATCAGTCATAGACCGGGTGCGGGGTTGGTTTTCAAGGGATTAAACGCACCTTTACTCTTGCTACTTCTTTCTCTGTAAACACCTGTATCACGGCATTGCCCGGTAATAAAACTGAATGTTGTTTGTTTCTTACTGCTATGAGCAAGCAAAAAAAATCTACTACCAAAACATCCGAACGTAAGAAAAGCCTCATTCAATGGGTCGCACTTATCGTAATTGC
>SLQI01000230.1 GCA_007131535.1 Balneolales bacterium
AAAAAAGTTATCGGGGATAATTTTATACCGGTTGAACTCGACATTACCAACCGAAACGAAGTTGAAGCCTGGGTTGATCACGAATTCGACAATTCGGATACCGTGGATATTCTCATCAACAATGCCGGGTTCGGAAAATTCGGTAGCATTGACGAGCTTCCGGTGGAGGACTGGGAAGGAATGCTCAACACCAATCTCTCCGGGATCTTCTACCTCACACGCCTGGTTGTTCCGATGATGAAGGAAAACCCGGAAGTCTGCCATATCGTGAATATCGCCTCGGTTGCCGGGTTGATCGGCAACCCGCAGATTTCCGCCTATAATGCCACCAAGTTTGGTGTGCGGGGGATGAGCGAGGCATTGATGAAAGAATTAAGACCGTTTGGCATTAAAGTATCCTGCTTTTACCCGGGATCCATTTCAACGGAGTTCTTTTCTCACAGCGGCGGCTCCACGCATCCCAATATGATGAGCCCTTCCGACGTTGCCCATACGTTAATCCATGTACTCGAAACTCCGGATAATTTTCTTATTGATGAAATTGTCATGCGTCCGCTCAACCCGAAACCGCCGGAACAAAAATAAAACCGGCCGCGGAGCGCTCTTTATGGCAGGGGCGGTGAGCCTGATGCTGCTTATAACCGGTTGCGGCGACCGCCCCTCCGATATTTTGGACGAAGACACCTACATCAACCTGCTGGTGGAGATACACATCCTGCGGGCTATCGACAACCGTTTTGAAGATCATCAAAAAACGATGAGCATCCAGGAGTCGGTGTTGAGTCACTACGGTGTTTCCATTGAACAATTCGACCGCTCCCACCACTACTACATGCAGGATACTGAAGCCCAGCGGGATCGCATCTCCAAAGCCCGAACCAGGCTGAATGAAGAACTGGCTGACCTCAACAGCAGACTTATGGTGCTCGAAAGAGAGGAAGAGGAGAAAAAGGAAGAAGAGGTGGTAGAAGAGCGGGAGGAGCAAGAGGAGATTTAATGGTCAGGTTTTATTCCGCCGGTAGCGGATCGTCTCTTCTTCAATCCGGGTGATGAATTTTTCACGGAGCAGGAATTCCACACTTTGCTTAATCTGCGCTTTCGGAAAACCGGTCTTTAATTTGATATCTTCGAAACTGCATTCGCTGTCACCCAGGCAACTCAATACCGTTTCATTAATCTTTGCCTGATCCGGCATCTCTCTCATCTCTTTGAGGCAATTATCGCACTTACCGCATTTTTCCGGGACGTTTTCTTCTCCGAAATAGATCCGTAAGAACCGGCTCCGGCACTTTTGGGTCTCGGCATACGCCGCCATACGATCCAGTTTGGCCAGCAAGGTATTCCGGTGGGACTCCAGTTCTTTCCGGGAAAACGGGAAGGTACGGTAGCGGGGCAGACTGAGTGTTCCCAAAGGGCAATCATCAATATACTGATACAGCAGGAGCTGTTCACTCTGCACTACATTGAGTCCCCGCAGGATAGCATTCAGCGGCAGTTCCAGTTTCTGTCGAAGATAATCCACCTCCAAATACTCCATCCCACTGAAAGCCTCCGGACCGTAGAGGCGTCCCAGCCGGTCAAGGAAGTCGGCTTTCCTCGGATTTTGGGTACTGCGCATCGCATCTCTCAGTCCACCGCGGGATACGGCAAAGCGAATCCCGACTTGCGGCTGATGGTGCCGGATAACTTCAACCAACCCGAGCCGGTCAAGTATTCTGACCGCGGCTATGACTATTCGCTTTCGGACTTTATTGCGCTCTGCCAGCCGGTCGTAATCTATCGGAACAGGTTCAACCGGGGTTGCGCCAATCGCAATTTCCCACATATCACAAAGTGTATTGTAGACTGTAATTATGGTTTCCCGGTCCGGATAGCTTTCCTCTATGCGTTTTCGGGCCTCGGGTAAGTCGTTATTCCGGTAGATCAAAATCGGATAGCTCTCCTTTCCGTCACGGCCGGCACGTCCTGCTTCCTGGTAATACGCCTCGATTGAATACGGCATATCGAAATGGACAACAAACCGGCAATCGGATTTATCAATCCCCATCCCGAATGCATTTGTAGCGACCACCACCGGTACCCGGCCGTCAATCCACTCCTGCTGGATCGCCTCCCGCTCTTCCGGGGAAAGCCCGGCATGATAGGCTTTACACGTAATCCCGTTTTGCGTGATCCGCCCGGCCAGATACTCGCAGCCATTCCGGGTTCCGGCATATACCAATCCACTGCCGCTTGCTTTTTTAACTGTATCCAGCAGGCGTTTTTCTTTTTGTTCATCCCGAAGCACCCACCATTTGAGATTAGGCCGCTCAAAGCCCAGCGATACCACAGTGGGGTCGCTCATCTTCAAGCACTGTACTATATCTTCCCGAACTTCGGGAGTAGCAGTGGCGGTGAGCGCCATCCACCGGATATGGCCGGCTACAGGCTCAAGAGCATCTTTGATCGTACGGTAAGACGGCCTGAAATCATGACCCCATTCCGAAATGCAATGGGCCTCATCCACGGCAACCATTTCAATCGGGAGCTCTGTCATCATATTCTGCCAAAGTTCCGTTTCCAGTCGTTCAGGCGCGCAGTACATGAGCTTGTACATGTGATTGCGGGCGTTGATCAGCCGCTGCTCTACCTCATGTTTCGGAATGGTACTGTTGATGAACGTCGCTGATACCCCCCGTTCTCTGAGCTGATCCACCTGATCCTGCATTAATGCTACCAGTGGTGAAATAACAACCGTCATCCCGTCCAACACCGTGGCCGGCACCTGGTAGCAGAGCGATTTCCCACCGCCGGTGGGAAACAGCACCAGCGTCTCCTCCCCTTTCAATACCGAGGCAACAGCTTTATCCTGCCCCGGCCTGAAATCGGGAAAACCCCAGTATTGCTTTAGGTTTGCGCGGGCTTTTTCGAGAAGTTGTTCCATTCGGGGTGATAAATTCGAAATCAGGAAATCCGGGTTCTGAACAATTCCATGGC
>SLQI01000170.1 GCA_007131535.1 Balneolales bacterium
CCAAACCCAACCACTAAATCGAAATATTCAGCTCCCGATTAAGCCCGGTGATGCGAAACCCATTATTTTCGGGTTGAATTCTGAGATCGACAAAATCGTGCCAGCTAAAATCACCATCAATTTCTTCGGCATCGATACTTCGCTCCGCAACATTGATCACTCGGAGCTCCAGCCCTGAAACCTCACGGCTTTGTTCGCTCAGGGATCCGGTTAAGACCAAAATGGCATTATGACTGGATGAAAAAGTAGCCGCAAGCGTGGATGAGCCTCTTAGACTCGATGCGCCAAGACTTTCGCCGGTTCTCATGTCGTGGGCCATTACCCGGCCGGAACCTCTTGAGGTCAGATATCTGCCATCATTTCCGGCGATGAGTTCTACCGGCTCAAACCCGTCATAATTAAGGGCGAGATATTCATTGCCGTCGGTGTCGATGGCTTTGGCGTAATGGTTTTCGGAGCTTTCATCCACAAGATGAAGGATGATAAGCTCGCCGTTACGGGAGAAACTGACATTTTTAATGTAGCGATTTTCCGAAGTGAAAATCGTTTTGGGTTCATCTTCCCCGTCATAATAACGCAAGCGTGAACCGACCTGGTCATCGCTATAGAGAATTCGGGAGTTAGACAAAAGGACCCCGTTGGAGTTAGGCATTACTTTCAGGTCGGAGATTTTTTCGCCCCGTTGGCTGTCGCTGGTATTATCCAGCGTTTCCAACTGCTCGCCGTTGGCATCGTAATGTCGAAAGTAGCTGATGTTGTAGCGGAAAAACAGCTCGCCGTTATCCAACACATAGATCTTCGGAGAGGGATCATCCGGATCATAACTTTCCAGTTCCGGAAGTTTAATTAAGGATTCGCCTTCTTCCTGAAAAACTTCTGCATGATAGCCGTCATCATCCTGACTCAGAAAAGCAAACATGTGCTTGCCCGGCGATACCGAGAACTGCTCAAATCCGGAAACGGTGTATTGATTGGCTAAAAACTCAAATGACCCCGGATGTTTTCTGACAGAAACCGCCTCTCCTTTTGCTGTATAGATTGTATATTCATTTTCGGCGTTATTCGAAGTTTCATCAACCGGTGATATTTGAATCGGTTGAGCGCCAGAAGAATACGCCCATCCGAACACTATACATAACACAAGTGTCGTAATCTTAATCAATGTCATTGACCATACTTTTTTGTTAAAATCGGAAGCAAACATAAAGAAGACGCCATCAGTAGCGATACTTAGCCCCTTTCCTCCATTGCGCGGTGGAATTTCCAAATTCAGCAGCTATCTTCAAAATTGCATTTCGGCTTACACCTCAGTATTTACGTATAACTACATAAAATTATATCCGGATTTCCTGTTTCCCGGAGATACGCAGTTTGAACAAAACGGATCAACACCGGCGTTCACTCCGCTTGTGCAGCCCTATAACCCGCTGAACTGGCGTAGTTCAGCACGCGAGATCAGTAAACGCAACCCGGATATATTCATTTTCTCTTACTGGCATCCCTTTTTCGTTCCTTCGACGCTATCTGTAATGCGTCACCTCAAAAAAAGAAATCCGTCGGTCATAACTTCGGGTATCTTCCACAATGTTGATCCCCATGAGAGTTTTCCGCTATCCCGTACCTTGACGCGCAAGCTCTTGACAAGCACGGATCTGCCCGTATTACTATCCTCGCAAACTACAACCGAAGCAGCCCGGCTGAAACCGGACAATCAGGCTCTTACTCTTTTTCACCCTGTTTATGAGCGACCCGACCCCGACGCCAACCGCAGCGAAATTCGCCGGAGATACGGAGTTGGTGATAATGAACTCATGTATCTTTTTTATGGGTTAGTACGGCCTTATAAAGGATTGGATTTGTTGATTGACGCTCTGAATCAGCTTGATCTCCGGGAGAATAACATAAAAGTTGTGGTTGCCGGTGAATTTTATACCCGCAAAGAACCGCTATTATCCCAAATAAGCGAAAAAACGCGCCCGAATATTCATTTAGAAGATCGCTTTATCGGAAACCGGGAGGCCGACGAACTGTTATTCGCCTCGGATGTAATGCTTTTACCTTACCGGTCTGCAAGTCAAAGCGGTATACTGGCCGATGCGATCAATTTCAGGTTGCCGGTTATTTGTAGTGATCAACCTGGTTTTACCGATGTCATTACGCATCAAAAACATGGCTGGATTTTTCCATCGGAAGACACCGAAGCCTTAAAACAAGCCATCACTACCTTGACCGATGACCGTTTACGCGCGGAGTTTTTCCGGAATCTAAGTGATTTAAAAGAAGAACTTAGTTGGGATAGATTCACTCAAAATCTGTTCCATCAACTTGAACAGAGGTATAAAAAGCATAAGAGTACATATTGACAAACCCGGTTAGAAACTGTATTTTTAGGATTCTGTAACAGATTTGATCTTTTAACTTATTGATCACACACGACAACGCATTGTGCACTAAGACCGGGTTGGATGCGAATATCTTAAAATTACGTTTCCAGCCTTTTTAGTTTTCTGAAACCGATAGCTGACGATCAGCACGAAACATCGGGGCGTAGCGCAGTCCGGTAGCGCATCTGCTTTGGGAGCAGGGGGTCGCTGGTTCAAATCCAGTCGCCCCGACAACCGGTTTCAGAAATGTCGATCATCGGCAATATTCCTCCAAACCGATTCGTCTTAGTTGTGCATTACGCCCGAACGGTTCAACGGGGCCAGCGTTATACAAGCGCCCGTAGCTCAACTGGATAGAGCAACTGCCTTCTAAGCAGTAGGCTACAGGTTCGAGTCCTGTCGGGCGTACTGATGATGCCAAATAAGGCGACATGGCCGAGGGGTTAGGCAGAGGTCTGCAAAACCTCGTACGGCGGTTCGAATCCGCCTGTCGCCTCCAATGCCGCGTTCGTCTAGGGGTCTAGGACGCCGCCCTTTCACGGCGGTAGCACGGGTTCGAATCCCGTACGCGGTACAA
>SLQI01000247.1 GCA_007131535.1 Balneolales bacterium
ATAAGATAATAATATTACTATTAGTAATACACCATTGACAACATAAAGTTGTAAAATTCTATTTTAAATGAGTTGTGCAACAGACACGGTAGTCGGACAAGTTCCACACGGATTTTATGTGAATATAAGTCAAAAATTTAGCCGAGGTTTTGCCTTTCTTAATTGAAAAGAGCATTGAATTTATGATGGAATCAAGTTTCTGTCACCTTCTCAACAGTGCCACCGAAGGTGGGATTAGGATCTCGAGATGACATGAGCTAATGGGAGAGAAAGCGCGGCTTCGCCGCGCGAAAAATCGCCTAAATTATATTTCAGTTTCTCGGAGGAGTTGTGCAACACGCACTACCGGCGGATCCGCGCAAATCCCCCGACTTCCTGCGTCAGTACGGGGGGACAGCGCAGTTAAAATATTAAGCCGATTCCGCCCTCAGTGTTTCCAACGATGGTTTTCGGTATACGCCCCTGCTGTTGAGACTGCCAATCACTAACGTCAGCAATACAACTGCAACGAGAGTGACAACTATAGGTACCCAGGTGGTGATGAACGGGACTTCAAACACTACAATCGCCAGGACCCAGGTAGCCACAGAGGCAAGAATCAGCCCCGTTAGCGCCGAAAGCAATCCAAGTACCGCATATTCCACCGCCAGAATCATCATAACCTGCCTTGATGATGCGCCTATAGTTTTCAACAAGACGGTTTCTTTCAATCTTTGATACCGGCTGGTGAGGATCGCCCCGAACAGAACCACCAGTCCGGTAAATACGCTGAAAAGCGCCATAAACTGGATCACATAACTCACTTTTCCGAGAATTTCATCCACCGTTTCCAGAATCAATTCCAGATCGAGCGCTGAAATATTAGAAAAGGATGCGATCATCTCCGACTGGATTTCACTGGAAGCCTGCCTGCTTTCGGCATTGGTCACCAAGACGTGAAATTGAGGCGCATCCTCCAAAACACCGGAGGGAAAGACAAAAATAAAATTGGGCTGCACCTGCTGCCACTCGACTTTCCGCAGTGATGCGATCTCCGTTTCAAACATCACACCCTGGAGCTCAAAGTTGATTTGGTCCCCGATATCCAGATCCATTTGTTCGGCCATGCCTTTAGCCATCGATATGGGTATGAGACCATCGCCATCAAACGTGCCCTGGAAATCTCCCTTTACAACTTCTTCACCCCGAGCAAGTGAATCACGGTGGGTAACCCGCATTTCCCGGGCATAAATCCAGTCCGGCACCGAGCGCTCACCTTCTTCCCGTATGGATTCAAGGGATTGGTCATTGATTTCGCGCATCCGCATGGTAACAATGGGCACTT
The DNA here is from genome assembly GCA_007131535.1 of Balneolales bacterium. GTDB lineage: Bacteria > Bacteroidota > Rhodothermia > Balneolales > Natronogracilivirgulaceae > SLJN01. The sequence goes on from SLQI01000247.1 coordinate 1,325, forward strand.
CCTGCACAATCGGCATCCCGCGATCCTGCAACTTGGCTTTCGCCTGATCGAGCTGATTTGTCTGAATATCGTAAAACACCAAATTCGCCCGACTTTCCTGCTGCGTCAGGCGCACTTGATCAATCAGCACATCTTTGGTCATATACAGGGTGCCGATCAGAAAGGTACCGAAGCCGACGGCCAGCAGTAAAATGACGGTCTGATTGTTCGGGCGATAGAGATTGGAAATACCCTGCCGCAGCAAATATGGCATGCCCGGACGAATCAGTTTTCGCGCCAGTTTGATCAGCCCTAAAGCAGTCAGATATAGCAGTCCGAAAGCGGCAAAAACCCCTCCGGCAAAGCCAAGTCCGTAATCCACACGGCCGGTTTGCTGGATGGAAAAACCGATGATCAGCAATGCAAGGACCGATGCTATGATCACCCGTAAACCTCGGGCCGAGCTCGCAGACTGCGACTGATCCGCTGACCGCAGCGTCAATAGCGGAGACACATCCCGAATAGCGACCAACGGCAACAGCGCAAACAACGATGCGGCAACGGTACCGATGATAATCCCTTGCAACACCGGAATCAGCGCCAGACCCGGTTCGAGATCGACGGGGATAAAATCATCCATCAAAATGGGCAGATAGTATTGCAGACCCGATCCGAGCACAGCCCCGACAAGTGCCCCGGCAAGTCCCATCATGACTACCTGTATCACATAAATGGAAAACGTTTGCCGGCTTTGTGCACCCAGACACCGCAGAACTGCAATTCCTCCGAGCCGCTGCTTGATGTAGGTGTGAACCGCACTTGCCACACCGATGCCACCCAGCAACAAAGCTATGAATCCCACTAAATTGAGAAACCGGGTCAGATTGATGAACGCTTCACCAAAATCTTCTTTCCTGCTCTCCGGCGTTTCAGCCTGAACGCGATTGGCCTCCAGTTTACCCTCAATTTCTGATTTCAGAGCCTCAACATCCCGCCCATCATCAAATTGAAAATGAATATACCGAAACACCTGACTGCCGCGATCCAGCAAACCAGACGACTCGATATCATCCAGCGGAATAAATACCCGCGGGCCTGTTAACCCTGCAACGGCTGACTCCCCGGGTATACCGGTTACTTCGGAATCAATCTCATAACTTTTGTCGCCGACGATCAGCGAATCCCCTTTTTCCAGATTCAACTGGTAGAACAGAGTTTGATCCACCAGTGTATGCTGCTTGCCCCGCTCTATTCTGTTACGTTCAGGAGGAAGGGTCTCCAGCTCACCGTAAAACGGGAAGTCCGGCTCAATCGCCCGAATTCGGGCCAGTCTGGTTTCACCGTCTTTGGCCGAGCGCACCATGGAATTGAACTGCACCTCTTTGACCTGCCGGCCACCGATGGAGTCTGCCAGGGCAAGGATTTCATCGTTAAACTCCATGCGGCTTTCGAACATCAAGTCGGAGCCGAGCAGTTCTTTGGCCTGCTCATCAATGGCGCTGCGCAGCGTGAATCCGAAGGAATTTATAGCTACCAGTGCCGCAACGCCAAGCGAAATGCAGGACAGGAACAAAATCAGGCGCCCTCGTTGGGTGCGGCTTTCCCGCCACGCCATCAACCAGGTCCATTTGTCAAAAAGGGTGCTCATTTTCCGGG
>SLQI01000017.1 GCA_007131535.1 Balneolales bacterium
AAGTTAGAGATGTTTGCTCCCCAGATGTTTGAGTTAGGGATGATCATATTGATGTTATCGAACGTATGCATCCGGGTTGAAAACAGGCCGATTTCATCAACAACCCCGGTGATTCCGCTAATGCTCACCGCTTCATCAACGCTGAATGGTCGAAACAGCAACAGCATGACCCCGGCCGAGAAATTGCTGAGAGTACCCTGCATAGCCAGTCCTACGGCCAGACCGGCAACCCCGAGCAAAGCTACCAAGCTGGTGGTTTGTATCCCGAATTGATTAAGCACGGCAATTACGACGGCAATCAGAATAATCACCTTAGTTGCATTAGCAAAAAGCAGGGTGAGTGTTTTATCAATCCGCTCACTGCGTTCGCTTAGTTTTCGCACTCTGCGGGCCGCCCATCCGGCGATCAGCCAACCGACTATAAGCAGCAGAATGGCTCCTGCGACATTCAATCCATAGGGGATAATTACATTGGCAATGATTTCTTCAGCTCGTTCCATATCTGTCTGTAATTGCAGGATGATTAATTTCCGAAAAAGTTATAGCTGAAGCCGACCGATATGATTTGTTTCACCTGCAGTTCGTCGGTGATATCATCATCATAGACCAGGGCCAGCTCAAAATTCGTGCTGATGTAGCGGTTAATCTGCCCGGATAATTCATTCACAATCAGCACATCGGTAGAAGAGATGCTTTTATTTACGTTGGTAAAGGTTTCGGCAAAGCCGGAATAAAATATGTTTTCCATGACTTGCCGCTCATAGCCTATTAAAAGAGAAATTCCGGCTTCATTCCGGAAATTATCCCCGGGGTCCAGACCAAAACGAGGTGATAAATCGGTATCATGGACAATCGTCTGCCTCATCGCGACTCCGGCTTCGCTGCGAAAATACCGATCCGGATTGTAGCTCAAACCCAGCACCTGACTGATATACGCCGGAGCAAAAAATCTGGAAATAACCACTCGTGGCTCATCATCCTCAGGTATCGGCGGATCATAACCCTTATCAAACTGTGTGTCCAGGTTTACATTAAAAATGGCGCTGAAACGCTCATCGGCAAATCTCCTCCTGAGTTGGTTCCTCAATCGGATTATATCATCACTTTTTATGAAATCACCATCACCGAGTCGGGATTGTCCGTATCGGAGGGCGGTGCTGTGGGTGAAAAGGTAGCGGTCCATTTCAAAAGCGGCCGAAAAACCTACTGAGCCCAGCAGCGATATATTATCTACGCCGCCCTGGCTCCAGTTTCGATAGGCAGCCTGAGAGCCGGTCAATGACATCCGGAGACCGAACCCCCATTCATAGGGGTCAATATCAAACTCTTCCGGGTCGGGTTGGAGCCAAAGGGTGGTGCCGTTTCGGTTTTCAGTAGCCAGTGCTAATGGAGCTGCAAACAATACAACAGCAAGTAAAACTGGCAGAAAAAAGATTCTCATGATGATAGCGTAATTTTATAAATGGAGTGAGGAAATCATCCAAATCATCAAAACACACAGATTTATATTGGTCAGCAGAAACTAATCATTGTTTCTGCTGACCGTCTACATCAACAAACATGATACTTCTGTAGTAGTTTGGTGTAATTTATTGGTCTCAACATAGGGTCTAAAACCCTGCACTTTTAGTGCAGGACTTTAGTAATACGAAAAAATCTATATCTTCGGATATGGATAAGCAACAAAGAAAAGGAAGTCATACGGTAAGTCGATTGACCTGCCACATAGTGTGGGTAACCAAGTATCGATATCATGTATTAAAAGGAGATATACAAAAACGTTGTCGTCAGCTGATTATCCAGGTTTGTGAAGTAGAGGAGGTAAAGATATTGAAAGGGGTAGTCAGTAAGGATCATATCCATATCCACATAGAATATGCACCCAAACAAAGTGTGAGTGAATTGGTCAAGAAAATGAAAGGGCGAAGTTCGCGACTGCTTCAAAAAGAATTTCCGGAGTTGCACAAAAGATATTGGGGCCAACATTTTTGGGCAACCGGGTATGGAGCCTGGAGTAGTGGAAATATAACTGATGATATGATCCAGGCCTACTTAGAGCACCATAGAAAGGATGGTGATGATGGCTCAGATTTCATTCTTGAGTAGGACTTTCAGTCCCATGTTAAACCCCTGCACTTTCAGTGCAGGGTGAATTTAGTCATATGAATATACTTATTCTGGAAATATTAATACATACTTCATGAAATGGGCATGAAAGTTTGGAAGATCCCGTACTGAGAGTACAACAAAATTGTTTACTCCAACTTAAGTAAATTGTTCAAGATGCGAATGAATCCCCGTTCTTTTCTGATCACTTTTTTTATTACCTTTTTCACTGTTACACCGGTGTTTGCCCAGACCACCTTCCAAGGGGTCATTTCTGATTCACTGGATCAACCAATCCCCAATGTTCAGGTTCTTTTAAAAAAAACTGCAGATGACCAGATCATTGCAGCCACCTATAGTGATGTCGATGGCGCATACTCTTTAAAGGTAGATCAGCCCAGAGACTATAAACTCCGCTTTAACTCACTTAATCATGAGGCTGTAACTTTCCCGGTTCATGTTAAGGATGCCGACCGGGATACAGTGATCACAATAAATGTTGTTCTGGAACTTAAGCCCGTAACTTTTGATGAAGAAATTATTGTGGAGGCAGAGCCTCCGATATCGGTAGAGGGAGATACCATCTCATACCGGGTCGAGGATTTCCTGCTCGGAGATGAGACCGTTGCGGAAGATGTATTACAGCGTTTGCCGGGCATCCATGTAGATGATGAGGGGGTTGTCCGGTTTGCAGGCAAGAAAGTTGAAAAAGTTATGGTTGAAGACGCCGATCTGTTTGGAAGAGGCTACAGTCTGGTTACGAAAAATCTTGATGCAAGCTATATCGACAAAGTTGAAGTTTTGCAGAGATATACGGAGACGCCGGAACTCCGGGACCTTGAACATAGCGA
>SLQI01000033.1 GCA_007131535.1 Balneolales bacterium
CGCATTAGTTTTGACAGCAGTGTGATCAACAATCTGAAAGAAAAGATTGACATATCTCACCCGAATGAACCCAAACAAATGGTGGCACTCTATGAATAGCGAAATGAATAGTGATCACATGAACGGCAACCCGTCCACAGTTACGGATCAAAGCGTACAGATACTCATGGACAGTATTCTTGCTGATATCCCGGACCGGCTTCAGGGTTTAGCTTATCACCAAAAACTGGGTGAAATAGTTGAAGAGCTGCCCGATGATCATCAGGCGCTTTTGCGGGATGAAGTTGATCAGCACCTGAAAAAAATGGATACGTTTGGTGCCTCCGATATTGATCTGGGCGGAGCAGGATGCGCCGGGAAAGTTTGGTTCAGGATTCAGGGAATCAAACAACCGGAACGGGACGGGCTTACCTATACCACGGGGCAATCCGATTTACTGCTCCACAATCTCATTCTTCCTGATCAGCGGAAAGCATTGTTGAATACCGGCAATTTGGATTTTTCGTATCAACTAACCCAAAACAATTCGCCGGTTGCGCGGTTCCGGGGCGATATATACATGGAGCTGGAGCACCTGGCGCTTAATATGCGCCGGATTGATCAGAAGGTACGGCCGTTTAGCTCTCTGGAATTACATCCCGAGGCAGCCAAAGTGCTTAATTTTTCCTACATGAAATACGGGCTAAGTTTGGTGACGGGCCTTACGGGTTTCGGAAAATCTTCAACACTGGACAGCATTATCGATGCCCATAACAAATCTGTGAATGCCCATATTACGATAATTGCCTCGCCGGTAGAACTGATTCATCAACCCGGAAAATGCATAATCCGGCATCGCGAAGTAGGGACAGACGTACGGAGCTTCAAGCACGGAGCTGTTGAGGCATTGCGCCAGGACCCCGATATCATTGTGATTGGAGAGCTTCGGGACCCTGAAACAATCATGACTGCTCTTGAAGTTACCGACTCCGGTCATAAAACTTTCTCAACTCTGCATACCGCCTCAGCAGTTGAAAGCATAAGCCGAATTGTCGGCGAGGTTCCGGAAAATGATAAAGAACGCATAAAAAACCGGCTCGCCGATGTTCTGAGCTGTGTAATCAGCCAAAAGCTGGTTCCGTCAAGGAATGGCAAGCGTATCCTGGCCAAAGAAGTTTTAGTGGTGACCCCATCTGTTCAGGCAGCAATTCGCAACAATAACTTAAATGAAATCTATCAGATGATTTCAGAAGGAGGGAGCAAGGGGATGATCACTTTGGAGCAGGATTTGAAGCGACTGGTGGCAGAAAGCCTCATAAAGCCGGAGACCGCACTTAATTACGCCAACAATAAAAAAAGGATGTCGGAGCTTCTGAAAGCCTGAAGTCCGAAGGAGGGGTAACAGCTATGTCAAAATTAACAGTTTCTATTATAGACGACGGCGCCGGCATACATGCCATAGCAATCCGCGAGACTAAATCCGGGCGGTATTGTGAAAGCACCTTCTCCATGTCGTATAATGATGAGAAGGATCATATCGGCGCACAACTCAAACAGGAAGTTAACAGCATTTTCGGGGAATCGGTTTTCGAAAGTGATGAGGAAATCCTGGAGTTTGGTCCTGAGGATGAGCAGGAGGAAACAAGCAAAATAAGCCCCGAACAGCTAATTACCTGGCTGGAGTCGCTGGATGCCAAAAAAATAAGAGTTGTTCTTACACTGGGTCCATCGCAGGTGGTGTATTACCGATTAAAAGATCAGGATTACAGCCCCGGTAAGACACCGGATCTGGAGCGAAGGATTGCGTACAAATTGTATGAAAAGTCGGGCAGGCATCCTGATCGTGAAAGTTATACGTACCGTGTTAATCCGGATGGTTCGGTATTTGTCGGGTTAGTGGACTTCACACTTCCGGTTTTGAATATGTTGGAAGAAGTGCAGGCGCATTTTGGCCGGAAACTTAAAATTGATTATGTCATTTCGCAGGTAGAGCTGCTTTTAAGTCAACTGGAAAAGCAAAATGTGAAGGATACCACCCTGATACATTTGCATCCCGGTAGCGGCAATTTGATTGTTCTGAATGACGGCCTTCCTGCAACTCCGATCAGCTTTGAATTATCGGAAGAGGACCCCGGGGCCAAAGCCAGGTTACTCGTACAGCGTCTGTTGCTGGAAATCGACAAGGGGAGTATTGATTCGCTGTATACCGTCCATATCAGTGCTCAGCCCGAGGAAATCCGCCGGATAAGAGAGGAACTAAAAAATCATATCCCCGGGCTTGAGGTTTACGGTATAACCTGTGAATACGAAAAAGAAGAGCAGGATGTACAAGCCATATCACTGGCATATGCCGGACTCGAGAGTACCAATGATCCGCAAACAGCATCATTTCTGCCCGAACGTATTCGCGAAGCCCAACAGATGTTCAAGTTACGCTGGCATGGGATTATTCTCCTGTTGATACTTGCCGCTACGCCGTGGGCGATGTATCAGTTATATGAGGCGCAAAGCGAGCGATACACCTCCATTGAGCAGGAGTACAACGCTTTAACCGGTCAGATTAATGAACTGGCACCGATAGCCAGTCAGGTTGAAACAATGGAGCAGGAACTTGCTGTGGCTGAAAGCCAGGTTAGTATGATCCGTGAGGATGCCCGCTACGCAACAAAGTGGACTCAGCTTCTTACACAGCTGGAGCAGGAAATGAATGGCATCGGAAATAGCTGGCTGACCGGCTACCGTGCCGATGGTGACCATTTGCATATTGAAGGGTTTACCATCTACCGGGACCAGGTGGCTGAGGTAGCCGACATCTATCCGGATTCCCGCATTCTTCGGGTCTCACAGGGTGAGATGCGCGGTATGACTGTCTATGCTTTCCGGATCAGGGTTAGCAATATCAGACAAAACATTGAGGAACCCGAAGAAATGATTCAGCAACAATTTGCCGAAAGGAGCACATCATGAGTCATGCC
>SLQI01000444.1 GCA_007131535.1 Balneolales bacterium
ACTTCGACTACCGGGTCAACCACCTGATGCAATACTATAACCGGGATTTACCTCCGTATCAGGCCTGGAAACAGATGACGGCTCTGGCATTATTTGAAGGCATGGGGTACAGCAACAACCGTGAACCCATGTTGCAACTGGGCCGGAAATTATTCCGGTTATCTCCGGATCACTCCTACCCGGATTTATCTGAACAAGAGCTGTATGAACATGCGGGCCTTACGGATGAGACTCCGGACCCTGATATCAATTGGGATTACAGCTCTACCCGGCCGGCCAATCACCCCAGGCAGCGAATAAAACAAGCTAATGCACTGGTAAAGCATTTCTTTGATCTTCCACGGTCAGAATATCTGAACAAGTCCGCTCAGGATTTATGGAATCAACTATTACAGAGCTGTCCGCAACGTCCCGGCAAGTTCAGAGCCCGGCAGCTGCAACAGGTGGTATGGATGCCGGCCGTTTACCTGATGGGTTCATTGTGCGGCAGCAGCTCATTGATGGAGCAAAGCTACCACCTCTGGCAGCAGACCAATGGCGGAGTGCCGGAACCGATACTTGCCACCTTCACCGGTTGTGGTTTAGCCGACAAACGGCAGATCAATCACCCCGGAGCAATTTATCAGTATAAACATTACTGCCGCCAACATGCCTGCACATCTTGCGGGATAATGAAAAACATAATCGGGGCTTGACAACTTAACGACTGATCTCTTATATTTGGATTCTCTGATAAAGAGCTTTTTGCCCGGTCGTCTAATGGCAGGACAGCTGGTTTTGGTCCAGTCAGTGGGGGTTCGAATCCTCCCCGGGCAACTTTTGGAAAAGGATGACCAGGGCGGCCATCCTTTTTTATTATGAACTCCAAAATGGTAAGTAGTCATCATTCACCTGGACAGGCCGCTCGCCATCTTTGCGGGTCGTAGCAATCAGGCGTTAGCACGCTCAATTGCTGAAGACTACGGCACAACACTTGGTGATGTAACCATCAAGTCGTTTTCAGATGGTGAGTTATACGTAAAGTATCAGCAAAGTATCAGAGGAGCGGATGTTTTCATCGTGCAGTCAACGCCTCCTCCTGCTGAAAATATACTTGAATTACTGATGCTTATTGATGCGGCAAAACGGGCCTCGGCCAATCGGATTACCGCCGTCATTCCTTATTTCGGATACGCCCGCCAGGATCGAAAAGACCAGCCGCGGGTTTCTATTGCCTCCAAGCTGATGGCTAATCTGCTTACTAACACCGGTGCTGACCGGGTCCTGACCATGGACCTGCACGCGCCTCAGATTCAGGGCTTTTTTGATATTCCTCTGGATCATTTATATGCGAGTTCGATATTTGTCGATTATTTCCGGCAAAATCCACTTGAGGATCTTGTAGTTGTAGCTCCCGATGTGGGCTCTTTGAAAATGGCACGTTCGTATTCCAAACGGCTGAATGCCGGACTGGCGTTTGTAGACAAACGCCGACCAAACCAGAACGTAGCCGAGGTGATGAACATCATCGGAGAGGTTAAGGATAAAAATATCCTGCTCGTTGATGATCTCATTGATACCGCCGGTACCATAACCAACGCCGCCTCTGCTCTGAAAGACCGCGGCGCGAAAAAAATTATGGCTGCCAGCACGCATCCGATACTCTCGGGGCCGGCATATCAACGCCTGGAAGACTCTCCGATCGATTATTTTCTTGTTTCCGATACCGTTCCACTCAAAAAACCTTCCGATAAAATCAAGGTTCTCAGTGTGGCCGGTTTATTTGCCGAATCCATCCGACGTATTTATACGGATGATTCTATAAGTACGTTGTTTGACGATTAAAATCATAATTGACGCCCGTCATGAAAAAGCCAAATATTGTAGAACTTAAAACCACCGTGCGGCCAACCGGTAAGCGTGCCGTCAAAGACCTGCGCACCGAAAAAAGTGTACCGGCTGTGATCTACGGACCTAAAGTCGAGGAAAACATCAATGTGAGCCTCACTGAGGTGGATGTCGAAAAACTGCTGAGCAGATCCACAACTCAGATTGTGCGACTGGATGTCGAAGGTAAAGACACTTACGACGTGCTGCTCAAGCGGGTTGACTTCGACCGGGTGTCAGACCGGCCGATCCACGTAGATCTGTACGCTCTGGACAAAGAATCACCGGTTATCATTACCGTACCGATCCGCCTGGAAGGCACCCCGCGCGGGGTTACCGAGGGCGGTGGCCGGCTGTACCAACCGCTTCGTAAGATCCGGATTCAATGCCTGCCCGATAAACTCCCGGCTGAATTCACCCTGGATGTAAGCGAGCTGAAAATCGGTGAATCGCTGAATGTAGAAGATTTGCTGATGGAAGGTATCACTCCTTTAAGAGAACTTTATCGTACCATCGTAACCATCCGGCCGCCTAAAGGTACCGTTGCTGAAGAGCTCGGACTTGAAGAAGAAGAGCTTGAAGGCGAAGAAGCCGAAGGGGAAGAAGCTGCCGCTGAAGGTGAAGCTGCCGAAGAAGAAGCTTCAGAAGAATAATTCCGGAATCACTGTTTTTAAAAAACCGGAGGATATTTCATATTCTCCGGTTTTTTTGTTTGATATAGCCCTGATTGAACCGGATCGCTTATTTCAGTGATAATCCATTCGGGTTAACCTGATGACCAAAAGTTACGCACAAACTATAGTACTGCCATGGCGTTAATAGCCGGATTGGGTAACACACGTCCCGAATACGAGGGTACACGCCATAATATCGGGATTGAAATCGTTCGGGCTATTGCCGGGCACCTCTCTCTGGAATGGAAGGAAGGCAACGGCCCTTTTTTATTTGCCGAAGGACGTCATAAAGGGCAAAAACTGTTGTTGATCATCCCCACTACGCTGATGAATCGAAGCGGCCTGGCTGTTTTGAGAGCATCCCGCCTGTATGATGTCCTCCCCTCTGAAATTCTGGTGTGTACCGACGATG
>SLQI01000132.1 GCA_007131535.1 Balneolales bacterium
GCGGGCGGAAGATCGAAATCGCGGAACGGCAGAGCTTTACGATAAGCTTGGTTTTGCCGAATACGAAGCGATTGAAGCATTTCGTGAGTGGAAACCGGGTGAAAAGATTTAGTCCGTATATTGCTTGCGCATGAATCGCTATGCTCGGAGCACGTTAACAATTTTGTGAATAATGCAGGTCAGGTAGCATCGGTTGAGAGCTGCCGGTGAGTAGAAGCCGGGGTTTGAATATCAGCTTCTTCTTTAGAAAGCGGGAGTATGATTTCGAACCCGGCTCCGCCGCCGGTGATATTTTCAACCCGGATATCGCCGTGGAGCATTAAAGTATATTGTTTGACGACCGACAGGCCGATTCCGGAACCGGTGCGGTTGTTGTTTTTACTTTCCGGATGGTGCCTCCAGAACGGCTTCCAGATTTTATCCCGGATTTCTGCGGGGATGCCATCACCTTCATCCTCCACTCGCAGATGACAACTGCCCGTAGCTTTCCAAAGGTACACAAGAATAGTTTGTTCCCGGCTGCCGTATTTAACGGCATTATCCAGCAGGTTGATCAGAATCTGCCGAATGGCTCCGGGGTCGGTATAATCCGAAATCGGTTCAATTTCGGATTGAATGACTGATTTACCTGCCCGGGCTATTGGGGTAAATGCTTCAAGAGTATCCCGGACTATCTCATCAACCTGCACATATTCCTGATTAATCGTCAGATCATTACGTTCGCTGCGGGAAAAGTCAAGGACATTGGTGATCAGGTTGGTGAGCCGGCGGGATTCCTGATGGATGATTTCAAGGGCACGGTGTTCCTCATCTTTGTTTCGAACCCTGCCGGTAAGCAAGGTCTCAGAAAAAAGACGTATCTGGGTAACCGGTGTTCTCAATTCATGGGATACGTTGGAAACAAAATCAGAACGGAGCCGGGAAAAAGCGAGTTCTTTCCGGAACAGAAGATATGCTACAACGGAGAGTCCCATGGCAAGTGTAAATAAAACTCCCAGCAAAGTCATACGAGCAGACGGAAGTCCCCCCATCATGTAGTCGAATCGGCCGTCATCATAAATCGAAATAGAGCCGTCCAGAAAATCGATCCGCTGTCCGATGGCACCATCAACTTTTATGGCCTCTTCAGGTGGGGCAGCAGAGGAAAATATTGAGGAACCTTTTTTTGTAGATACATTAATATTCATCGATAAATCCGAAGGTTGCTGGCCATCAATGGAGGGCGGCAAAATGTCGGCGCTGGTCCATATAGCCTCCATGACCCGTCCCAGATCGTGGATATCAAACTCGTAACCGGCTACCAAAGTATGCTCCACAAGTGCCCATTGCTCGGTATTGGTAAATACGAGAAGACGTTCTTCTCCCTCAGATGTGAGCCGTGTGGTCAGGATTATGCGATTCGGCATAAAGTTATGCCTTTCCTCATCCCCGATGTAATTTTTAAGCCAGGCCTTAAGCTCTTTTTCGCTTTCAGAGTTACCGGAGGAAGAAACTTCCACAAGACTGTCTTCGGGATCAAAAAAGAAAATTGAGCGTACGTTGATTTTTTTATAAGCTTCGCAATCATCTCCGGCACTGAAGTCACTGCACTCATATTGATCGATAAAACGATTGATCTCCTCAACGGAAGTATCAAAATTATACTCATTTTGAGTTAACTCCTGAATTTCTTCAGTCACCGGACGGATAAAATAGGAGAGGCGGCCATTCAAAGAGCGATGTTTCACATTGTTGAACGACCAGCTGGTGTATTTTGCCTTATTCTCCAGAGCGGAGTTGATCGCTTTTTCCTGGGATAGCGTAGTCGAATATGCGTAATAAGCTATAATGCCGGTGATTAGCAGAGTACAAGCCAACAAGATGCTTATGAGTAGCGGCGAGCCGGAAGCGGATTGGGTTTTCATTAAATGAGCAAATTATATTACGGCATCAAGATCTTATCAGAAAGATGTATAAAATTATAGAATTATGTAAGTAAAAATGTTATATTCTAACAAGGAGTAAAGATCAAATAAACACTTGTTTAATATTGATAAACCGGATATCTGTGCTATGTCGTATCAGACAACTATCCGGTTTTTTATGATCAGGTGATCAGATTTCCAGCCTATAGCCGATTTTGGGAGCGGTTTTTATATGCTTGGGTTGTGAGGGGACATTCTCCAGCTTATTCCGAAGCTCGGCAATATGGGTATCCACCGTACGGGAATGAATTTGGCCGCTGTGTCCCCATACCTCTTTTAACAGTTCCTCTCTGGAGGCGACGGCGCCTTCCCTTGAAAGGAGAGCAACCAGCAAGTCAAACTCCAGCGGGGTTAAGGAAACCGTTTTGCCGCTCTTATAAACCTGGCGAGAGGATGTATCCACTTCTACATCAGAGAATTGCCACTTAATATTTTGCTCAGTAGAATTGTGCCTGGATCTTCTCAAAATGGCTTCAATTCTAACAAGCAGCTCCATTGTGCCAAATGGCTTGGTTACATAATCATCAGCACCGAGGCGGAACCCCTGTACTTTATCCAATTCCTCGCCTTTGGCTGAAAGGATAAGAACCGGGGTGGTAATTCCCTGTCTGCGGATTTTGCTTAAAACATAATAGCCATCGTAGGTGGGAAGCATCAGATCCAGGATGATCAAATCATACTGATCGGTGATGGCTTTTTCCAATGCTTCAGGACCGTCTTCAGCAATGGAGACCGAGTATCCTTCAATTTCCAGGTTGTTCTGAAGCCCGTAGGATATTTCATTGTTATCTTCAACCAACAGTATTGAGGCATTATCCACTTGACTTTCGACTTGTGTTTCCATTCTTATTTGTTTTTTTGGGTTACGGGAAATGAGAGTTGGAAACGGGCGCCCCCTTGCGACCCGCTTGTTACAGTAATTTCCCCATTTAATAAGTCCGTAAATTGCTTCACTACCGACAGACCGATGCCGGAACCGCTTATAGCGGATTTAAAATGTTTCTGATCACGCCAAAAAGGCTTCCAAATTTGTTGTTTAATACTATCCGTTATGCCAGCTCCTTCATCTTCAATGCTGATATGAAATTGATCAACGGCCTGCCATAAATTGATCCGGATCGTCTGATATTCGGCTCCATATTTCACGGCATTATCCAAAATATTTATCAAAATTTGCCGAAGAGCCGAGGAGTCGGTTTCGGCATAGACGCGGCTTGAATTAATTGAAATTCGTGATTTGCCCGATTTTGCAATGGGTCCAAATGCTTCTGCGGTTTGATTAATGAGTTGTTCAATATCCGTTTGTTCGAAATGAAGCTCTAAGATGTTTCGCTGACGTCTTGAAAAATCCAAAATATTGGATATCAGGTAGCTCATCCTCGTAGCTTCCTGATTGATGATATGAAGCGCCCTTTCTTCCTCTTTTGCGTTACGGCACCGGCCGTTTTTCAGAGTTTCGGAAAACATGCGTATTTGCGTAACCGGGGTGCGCAGTTCGTGGGAAGCACTGGCAATGAACTCCGAGCGAATCCGGGTGAGATCAAACTCACGGCGCATCAGAAGAAAAGCGAATGCAGATATGATCAGAGAAAGAACAAAAAGCAGCGTTAACCAAGGCAATTGATTGGTGTGAACTCCGCTAATATAAAGGTCTTGTTCGGCTTCGGGTTTAACGGATATATCACCCTCAAGAAATTCAATGTCATTGCCAATCGCTTGCTTTTTAACTACCGTGCTTTGATTGTTATCACCGGATGTATACAACTCTTTTCCATCACTGGTACGAACGCTGATATTCATGTAATTACGGGCAAGACTGGTGTCCGGGGAATCCGCCATTAACAATTGTTCGTAATTCCAGATTTCTTTAAAAATCGAGGCTAAGTTCGTAGCACTAAATTCATACCCTATAAAATATAGAACATCAAGGCCGGACAGCCGGGGTGGAATACGGTATACCACTACACGATACTCCCCGTCGGGTGTTACTCGTAATGTTGAATTTATTCCGTAGTCTGCCACCTTAGAATTCTGGCTGAAATATTCAAACGCCCAGTCTTCGAATTCCTTTGTCGATTGTTCATTCTCATCAGAGCGAGTAGCTAAAACGGCCGAATCGGGTTCGAACAAAAAAAACGTGGATATCTCAAGGTCGTGGAACCAGGAGTGATTCAGACGCTCATCATCTTTAATGCGGTTTTTAATACTTGCCGGCTCAGCATGGATGCCGGGGGTGTCATGTACTCTGCATCCGTTACACGCCGGTATTACATGAAAGACGTTGCCAAGCCTGTTATGGATTAGCTCTCTTTCAATTTTACGATTAAAAGACCATGCCGTATGCCCGGCTAAGTCCGCTAAGGCAGAGCGAACAGTGCTTTCGTGAGATTGCCCGGAACTAAATGCTACATAAGCGATCAATCCCGTGATAATTGCGGAAGCGCCAAGCAATCCGATTAAGAAATAAAAAGACCATTGAGAGTAGTAATTACGTACCATAAACGGTATCACCATCCTTTAAACCCCGATCAAGGCAACTGAATCAGATGTGATTGGACATCCAACCCAATTTACAGTCAAGAATACATAAGTTATGGATTCTTGAAACCCGGTTGTTAAGCTTTAATATACCTGCTTATCAAGATATTAGCATTGTGTAAACTACAACCAAAATACACGTAATCACTGCCAATTAACTATCAGTAAATGCATGATTAATGTCAAAAAGATGTTAAAAAAATGTGTTAGAATCAGCTTTAGGGAAGCTAAAATGTGTACAGTCGTAACAACGCTATTTATACGAGTTGGAGTAATATATAAATGCTTCCGGCGCAGTGTCAGGTAAATGGGTTTTGATCACCAAAGCCAATACAATACGAAGGGGCATTAGAAAGCCTGCTCAACCAGATAGCGGCCGGGTAAAAATAAAGAACCAAAAGGGGTTCATGTGGATTTTTTAACTTTAAAAGTACCTTTAGGAGAAACAGAAAGGCAATACATGAGTAAACCGTAATATCTCTTAATGTTACTGTCTTAAAAAGATTAGAAGTGTCAAAAACTAATTTTTGCAACTTATGCTTCATCCCGGAAAGCAAACCATCGTACCACCGGCTACCTTCCGGAATGACTGTTTTCTTTATGGACATGCGTATATTTAAAGTCTGTAGTTTGATTTGATAAATTATGTCATTAACTAATTAGTAAATTTATTTGGTAAATAGTGGCTTGTTTAGAGTTGTTGTTTTGCAAAACCTTCTATAAAGGTAGAATATACTCTGTCAGTTCAGCTGCCTAACATGTAAGTAGCGCAGTTTGACCTGATGTTACTTGCAATAGGAAGGCTTCAGTGATAGGTGGACGAATTACTCATCCTATATTATGGGTCATACTTGAAGAATTTGGCCTTTATAACCAAAATAAATGGAGAGGGTTATTCAAAAAAACGATTTTTTCCGGTCAAATCTACTCCAATCCACCGGGAGATGAGACTAATAGTTTAAAAAATGTAAAAACAGGTAATGCAATTATGTATAAATGAAAAAACACATAAACTATTTGGAAAGAATACGCTGATTATGATAAATATATTAAATATTATATAATAAAATATTATGTTATTGATTTGGCAAATCTTGTTGGTTAAAATGTTAACAATTCGTAATAAATAAACTTACAAGTTTCTAAAGAGGTCATCTATGAAAGCCCAATTCTGAT
Source organism: Balneolales bacterium (assembly GCA_007131535.1). GTDB lineage: Bacteria > Bacteroidota > Rhodothermia > Balneolales > Natronogracilivirgulaceae > SLJN01. The sequence continues at coordinate 5,679 of SLQI01000132.1, forward strand.
ATCAACGGAATGCCGGTTATCATAGTAGTTTGAAATACCAAGCTAATCTAATAATAAACCAAAAAGAGTATCATGCTAAAAAGAATACTGACTTTATTTGCGATCACTCTGTGGGTTGCTCCTGTGTTTGCGATTGTGCAGGCTCAGGGAACCATTCAGGGTGAGGTGACGGACGCCGAATCGGGTGAAGTGTTGCCCGGGGCTACTGTCCAGGTACCGGGGCTTGACCTGGGTACTACAGTGGGAGCCGATGGTTCGTATACTATTGCCGATGTGGCTGCCGGTACACATACCGTTCGCTTTTCATTTGTCGGCTATACCGAGTACGAAACGGAGGTTACTGTAGCTGATGGTGAGGAAGTAACAGTAAACGCAGAGCTTGAGCCGGATTTTCTCGGAATGGACGAGCTCGTTGTTGTCGGTTACGGCCTTCGTGAGCGAAGAGATGTTACCGGTTCAGTTTCATCCGTATCAGCAGAGCAAATTGAAAACACCACTGTTACTACTCCTGAGCAACTTCTTCAGGGGCGTACAGCAGGTGTTCAGGTATCTTCCGCCTCCGGAGTACCAGGTGGGGTGGTAAATGTCCGGGTGCGTGGTGCTGCTTCCATTGAGGGGGGTAACCAGCCATTATATGTTATTGATGGCGTTCCTATGATCTCCGGTACAACCGGTGGCAATATCGGCCAGGGAACCAACGCGCTTGCTGACCTCAACCCCGCCGATATTGAATCTATCGAAGTTCTGAAAGATGCATCCGCAACGGCCATCTATGGCTCCCGCGGATCCAACGGCGTTGTGCTTATTTCTACCAAGCAAGGCCAGGCTCAGGGGTATACCGAATTTTCAGCTAATTATTACAGAGGAATAACGGAATCCACTTTTGAATGGCCGGTGACTACGGGACCCCAGTGGTCTGAAATTCACAGGGAAGCGTTTGACAATTTTTCCCTGTTGACCGAAGGTGAGGTAATCCCCAACATTGAAACACTTCTTGGATATCCTGAAGTCCCGTCTCCGGAAGATGCCCCTCATTATGATTATACCGATAAGGCTTTTCGTATCGGCTCAGTCCAGGAACTTAGCCTTTCGGCAAGAGGAGGTGACGAGAGCACACGCTATTATCTGAGTGGTACCTATTACGATACCGAAGGCTATATAATTGAAAATGAATATCAGCGTATCAGTGGTCGGCTCAATCTTGAGCACGATGCTAATGAGTATATGCGGATCGGTGGTAACGTAGGCATGACCCGAACTCTGAATAACCGGCCTCCAACAGACAACCTGGTTGCCGGTACACTCACTTCTTCGGCTTTGATGCCGCCGGTCAATCCAATCAGAGCGGAAGACGGTACCTTCAATATGGCAAATCCCTGGAATATTGCTGATAACTCCATTGCAGTTGCAGAACTTAATAATTATGTAACCAACCATTGGAGAGTTACCAGTAATATGTTTGCGGAGGCCCGCCCGACAACGGACCTGACCTTCCGCGTATCCGGTGGTTTAGACCTGCTCCATGTTGATGATTACAGAAGATACTCTGAGTTAACCGGCGACGGTGCTCCGGACGGATTCGGATCCCAAACCAACATGGAGACCGAAAACTGGGTCGTGACGACTACGGCAAACTATGTTACGACGTTTGATGATGTTCACCGGGTCAATGCAACTCTGGGTACTGAGTTTCAGCGGCATGAGCGCCTGAACACCGTTGCTTCTGCTACAGGCTTTGTGAGTGACTTATTCCCCAATGTTACCTCCGGTGCGGAAGCATCTACCACTTCCTCGTTTGTTGATGATACCTTCGGTATGGAATCTTATTTCGGCCGGTTGATGTATGCATTTGACGACCGTTATACCTTCGAAGGTAGTGCCCGGGTAGACGGCTCTTCCCGCTTCGGTGAGGATAACCGATATGGGTTCTTTCCTGCTGGTGCGTTCTCCTGGAGAATCACAGAAGAGGATTTCTTTGATGTAGCAGCTGTAGATGATCTGAGTCTGCGGGTTAGCTATGGTATTACCGGTAACGATCAAATTGGAGACTTCCAGTCGCTCGGCTTATTCGGTAGTGCCGATTATGCCAACATCCCGGGGCTGGCACCAAGTCAGTTGGCCAACCCGCTTTTAAGTTGGGAAAGCGCGACACAGTTTGATTTAGGTATGGATCTCACCATGTTCAGTGATCGGTTCTATGTTAGTGGTGATGTGTATCGTAAACGTACGCACGACTTGCTTCTTCCGGTACAGACTCCCCACACCAGTGGGTTTTCAAGTGTAGTTCAGAATGTAGGCGAGATCGTGAACCAGGGTGTAGAATTGACACTTGAAACTACCAATATCACCGGAGCCTTTGAGTGGAGAACCAATTTTAACGTCTCTTATAACGAAAACGAAGTTACCGAACTGGTAGATGGTGAAGATATTTCCGCAGGCTTGCAGCGTGCCCGTGAAGGCGAACCGCTCGGCAGCTGGTATCTGATCCGCTGGGAAGGTGTTGATCCAGAAACCGGTCAGCCGCAATGGCTTGATGCCGACGGGGAGATCACCAACAATCCGACTACCGATGATCGCGTAATTGCCGGGCAGGTTGACCCGGAATGGTTTGGCGGTATTGAGAATACCTTCGATTACAGAGGATTTTCTCTGGATGTCTTTTTCCAGTATGCTACCGGGCATCATGTATATAATGCAAGCAATGAATTCCTCATGAACCCATTAACCTGGAATTTGCATGAAGATATCATGGACCGCTGGCAGGAGCCCGGCGATGAAACTGACGTTCCGCGTGTAACTTTCGCCGACCTCGATAACGCCAACCAGTCTTCTACCCGATTCCTTGAGGATGGTTCTTATATCCGCCTGAGAGAGGCAAACCTTTCTTATGTATTGCCGGCCGGTTTTGCGGATGCGCTGGGTGTTACCAATGCCAGAGTATTTGTGCAAGGTACCAACCTGGTGACCTGGCACCACCTGAGTGTAGGTGATCCTGAAGGCACAACTGGTGCAGCTTCCGGTAACCTTAATCGGGGTCAGTTGTTCTTTACACCACCGCAACAGAGAACCATCACCGGTGGAATCAATCTGACATTTTAATGCGCTCCTTGAGTCTGTCAGCAATAGTTAATAGCTGACAGACTCAATTAGTTGCTTCAATGAATAATCAACATTGATAATTATTCACAATACAGGTTTTTAAAAATTATGAAATACAGTCAATCACTATTAATGGGGATATTCCTGATGAGCGCCCTGGTGATCTCATCTTGCGATGTCCTTAACATTGACCCCGAGCAGTCGCTCGATGATGAAATGGTATTTACCGACGAGTCTGCTGCGCAATCTGCCGTTATCGGTATGTATGACGGCTTGCAGGAAGGCGGAGCCTTTGGCGGAATCGGTATCATGGCAGCGGATTTTCCGACGGACGTTTCTCAGTTTACCGGGTCTTTCGGTACCTTTCAAAACATCCGGGATTATGACCCGCTACAGGCAACCAACGGCGCCGTTGAAGATATATGGGCGGATACCTACGAGCCTATAAATCGTGCTAATAACGTAATTCACGGGGTTGAAGAAGTACCTGATATAACCGATGAACAGGTAGATCAATGGAAAGGTGAAGCCAAGTTCGTAAGGGCATTGACCTATTTTCACCTGGTACGGTATTTTGGTCAACCCTACATTGTAGATCCGGGAAATCTCGGAGTCCCTTTAATGCTTGAACCGACCGAAGAACCGGGTGAGCATTTAAATATCCCTCGAAGTACGGTTGGTGAGGTGTATGATCAAATCATTTCAGATCTGAACGATGCCCGGGGCTGGCTGGGAGAAGATCAGGAATTTGACGGACAGGCCACAGTAGGTGCAGTCGATGCGCTCCTGGCAAGAGTATACCTGCATCAGCAGGATTGGGATTCGGCCTTTGATTATGCAAATTCCGTAATTGAAGACTCTCCGTATGAGCTCTCCGGTGACCCGATGACGCCGTGGGCTGATCACAACTATAACGGTCCGGAGTTTATCTTTGCCGTTCAGAATCGTACGGATGATCAGATTGGTGTAAATGACGCTCTGGCCTCTTTCCATCGTCCGGATTCCGAAGGAGGCAGGGGAGACGTTCGGGCATTCGGTAGGTTATTGGATGCTTATGAAGATGATGACCTCCGCCTGACAGAGCTCTTCTATGAAACCGATGAGGATGCAGAGGATGGCCACTTTTTTACCGGAAAGTGGGTACATCCCAACCAGGCCGACAATGTGCCGGTACTTCGAATGGCCGATGTATATCTGATGCGCGCAGAAGCGGCGGCCGAGCTTGAAAACGAAACACAGGCACTGGAAGATCTCAATGCCATCCGTGCCCGTGCCGGTGCATCAGAATATGATACCGATGACTATGCCGATGAAGATGAACTGATTGATCTCATTCTTCAGGAACGTTATCTCGAACTCGCTTTCGAGGGTTACCGGCGCCATGATTTCCTGCGTCGCGGAGATGCGATTCAGGATGCCAACCAAAACCGGGAAATTGCGTTTGGGGATAATCGAACGATTTTCCCGATTCCGGCAAGAGAAATCGACGTGAACCCGGAACTGGAACAGAACGACGGGTATTAAACCACAGTTCATTTCATATTTTAAAAAGCCCGTGTCTGTTAAAGGCACGGGCTTTTTTGTTTTCGAATTACGGGTTAACAGTCTCAGAGGACTGTCTAATAAATTGGACAGGGGTGAAAGCAAATTAGATGCATTCTACTGACAGGGGAATAAGATAAGAATTTATCCCGAATAACAGATTTCGACAGCATGGTTTAAGACGTAATTCGCTGTCCCGTAATTAGCTACATTGTTGTATAATATCCATTACACACATTTAGCAAGTAATGAATGTAGAATCTTGTGAACTTAGCGGGTGAAGAAGCCTCTGAAATAAAAACTATCTGATAGAGAGATACCCCGCTATAGAGTGATAAATCAAAGAGCCGGTTCTGAGCAAAAGGGCCGGCTCTTTTTTTAATATAAACGGTTTCAAATTATGCCTTTCAACTAAATACATATAAACGGCAATGCTATCTTCATCCTATCGCAAGATGCAGCAAACTTAATATGTGGGAAGTATTGCTTATCCTCCAGATATCCTATTAAACAACCAAGTACCATGGAGAGCAATACAGGTAAAAAGATCAAACTTGCCTTAGAATAAAAATTTATAACCGTATTAACTGTACTACAGCTCTATTAATTGGGTAAGAGGTTGTTGTTTAATCATATACTTCTGGGTTTCTTATTGATCATAACTCAAGAAATAAATAAGAAGCAGAGTAGAAATCATTTATCAAGTTGAACCCGGGGATGATGAGATTTGAAAGACTTAACTTGGATTAAAAAGTACCATTAATTTAGTTCGTATTGCAAAGGTGATTCTTGTTGGTGTTGATGTAAAAAAAGAAAGTTTAAAGTATTGGTAGGCAGTACAAAATCATGAAGTGGCTTGATTTTATAACAGCATTGTAACAGAAATAAGTACAACGCATCACTAAAATTTGTACATGTATTTGGCAAGTATTGAAGGTAAAATCTTCGGAGATTAGCAAGTGAAGAAGCCTCTGAAAAACTAAACTATATCAAAGAGAGATACCCCGCTATAGAGTGATAAATCAAAGAGCCGGTTCTGAGCAAAAGGACCGGCTCTTTTTTTATAAATATAATCATAGCTGTCCAAAACGTTTTTGAATTAACAAAATATGGTTGATTCTGAGTATTTAGGACAGGTTGTCCCGTCTATTTAAAATCAATCCCCCCATTCAAACA
>SLQI01000385.1 GCA_007131535.1 Balneolales bacterium
TCTGGAAAGTTCCCATTGTTTATGGGTTGATCGGAGGGATGGCGTATTTCAGCTATCATACCCATCAACAATATACAGACTATCGTGCCGCAGCTTATAATGCTGTTCCTGAACACGAGGACGAAAAATACGGACCTACACCACCACATATCCCGGAAGGGCAATCACTAAGTGCACTTCAAAACCAACGTAATATTTACCGTAACCGTCGGGATCTGAGCTTCTTATTGATTGTTGCAGCGTACGGTCTGAATGTTGTAGACGCTTATGTGTTTGCACACCTCAGAGATTTTGATGTAAGTGAAGATCTTAGTGCAAATGTTGATCTGAAGCCGGTTCCGACGCCCGAAGGCAATGCCGCGTTGGAGTTCTCGTTACGGTTTAGTTTTTAATCAATTTTTATATTCATGGCTCTCAATACCAATAATGAAAATCGACAGCAAAAAGCACACCCCATACCCGATCACTATGAACAACGGGTAGAACAGGATATATGGAGTGTGTTTAAAATAATGGGTGAATTTGTTGATGGTTATGATAAGCTGCATCGTATCGGGCCATGTGTGTCGGTAATAGGTTCTGCCCGGTTAAATAGTTCCAACCCCTATTATGAACAAGCTACTAAAACGGCACAAAAACTTACGGAGCTTGGGTTTGGCATCATTACAGGTGGTGGACCCGGCATTATGGAAGCCGGGAACCGGGGAGCAAAAAGCGGAACCGGAAAGTCGGTAGGCTTATGTATCGATTTACCTTTTGAAGAAGAAGCTAATACCTACGTAGATCACAATTACAAGATCAAGTTCCGTTACTTTTTTGCCCGGAAAGTCATGTTTGTAAAATATTCGCAGGGTTTTGTAGCTTTCCCGGGCGGCTTGGGGACACTGGATGAGTTCTACGAGGCTTTAACCCTCATGCAAACCAGAAAAATCGACCGGCTGCCGGTTGTGCTATTTGGTTCTGATTACTGGCAGGGGCTGGTCACGTGGATGCGGGAAACTATGGTTGCTGAGGGTACCATTTCCGAAGCCGATATGGATTTATTCTATATTACAGATGATCCGGATGATGCCGTAAATCATATTTATGAATTTTATCAGAAAAACCAGGTAAAGCCGAACTTTTGAAACCGAAAACAAGGTCTCGTAGTGTATTCGGGTTGTTACCGGGTTTGGGATTACCATGAAATAATAATTATACTATAATTAACCCGTTAGTAGATTGATTTAGTTTAAATCTGATTTTGCTGATTTTATTTTTTTACGATTATCGACTCTTAAATACTAATAAATTTATTATCACCGTTTCACAACGCGAACCAAAATAATCTAAAGGACGACGGAGCATGATCTCTAAACATACATGGGCCACAGCATTACTTTCTGTGCTGTTATTTGGTATGGCAGCGGTTGCTTATGGCCAGGACTACACCTACGACGATGCCGCAGAAGCATTTACTCAGGGTACTGAATATATGGAAGCCAATGATATTGACAGTGCTATCGAGTCATTTATCAGGGCTTCCGATATTGCTGAAGCACTGGGTGAGCAAGGGGAAGAAGTAAAAAGCAGGGCTGATTCACAAATCATGGGCCTCTCACTCAGAAAACTATCCGTTCTCGCCAATAACCGGCAGTGGGAAGAAGCTATCGAGTGGGTGGATCGCATTGAAGAACTGGATGCTCAGTATGGTGATGGATCGGCTTATCAAAGGGCTGAAGCCGGCGTGCCGCGTTTTTACTTCAGTTGGGGAAATGATTTGCTCAGCGATGAACAGAATGAAGAAGCTGTTGAAATGTACCAGGCAGCGATCGATATCAATCCGAATTATACCCGTGCATATTATCAGCTCGGCCTGGCAGAGCGCAGGCTCGGAAACCTTGACGCCTCGCTCGAAGCTTTGGATCGATCTATGGAGCTTGCTGAACAGCAAGGTGAAATGGATGATTTATCAAGAGCGAGATCTCAGGCCCGTGATTATCTAATCTACCGCGGAAGCGAAGCAACCGATGAAGAACGATTTACGGATGCAGAAGAATATCTCACCAGAGCTCTTGAGTATGACCGGGAAAGCGCACGTCTGCATTATCGCTTAGCCGAACTTTACAATTATACCGAGCGGCATCAGGAAGCGCTGGAGCATGCTCAGACTGCACTCGACTATGAAGATGGCGGTGCTACTGATATGGCAAGAATTTACTTTGAAATAGGTGTAGCCCATCAGGCGCTCGGCAATGAGGCTGAAGCTTGTGAAGCTTATATAAATGCCGCCCACGGTGATTATCGCTCAGCTGCAGAACACGAACTCGAGTACGAGCTTGACTGTCCCGGTTGGGAAGAGCGTGTTGGCCGGCGGTAATTCAACGAAAACTCTTTTTTAAAAAAATCACCCCTGTCCGGTTAGACCTGGCAGGGGTTTTTTATTTCCGCTTTAATCGTCATTACATTATCTTATCAGCCGCCGAATTAAAAAATGAATTCAAAGTATTGAAACCTAATGTCCGAAGTAAAAGTTGATCTCACACAACGCTGCGTAGATACTATTCGAACGCTTTCCATTGATGCGGTTCAAAAAGCAAACTCTGGTCATCCCGGAATGCCAATGGGAATGGCGGATGTTGCTTTCGTGCTATGGGATCAGTTTTTACGGCACAATCCATCCAACCCTGATTGGATCAATAGAGACCGTTTTATACTCTCTGCCGGGCACGGCTCCATGCTGCTGTACAGCTTACTGCATTTATATGGCTACGATCTATCGCTTGATGAAATCAAAAATTTCCGTCAGTATGGCAGTAAGACGCCGGGACACCCCGAATACGGACATACACCCGGGGTTGAAACTACCACCGGTCCGCTTGGGCAGGGGTTTGCCAACGGGGTAGGTATGGCTATCGCCGAAGCGCACATGGCGGCTAAATTCAACACAGACCGGCACAA
>SLQI01000389.1 GCA_007131535.1 Balneolales bacterium
AGCGTGGGTGTCATACTGGAACGGGGGCGTTTTCCGCCTTCAACCCGATTTGCTATGGGCCGGCCATCGGCATCCTCCGGAGTTCGGGAAAAATCGGTAAGCTCGTTGTTCAGGTGAAATCCACCGGGCAGACCGGTGCCGCCATCGGACATGATCCGGCTTCCAAAACCTTGCTCAATCGTGGTTGTCATGGCTATGGCATTTCCATCCCGGTCCACTATGCTGATATGACTGGTACCACGCTCCGGTTGATCCGGGTGCGTACCAAAGTTCGAACTCATGGCTCCGGGTGTGCCGTAGTCGGCTTCTCCCATGGTTTCTTCCTGAATCAGCGAGGCGCGTTCGGCAAGGTAGTCGGGATCAAGCATGGTTTCCCAGCTGTCGCCGGGCGGGTCAACAAATTCCGGATCTGCGATGTATTGGTTGCGATCAGCAAATGAGAGTTTGCCGGCTTCCATATAGTTGTGAAGCCAGTCGGCCGTGGGGATGGAATCTTCCAGAACTTCTTCCGGCGTATCAACATGCTCAAGAATGCCCAGAGCCTGCATCATCGTGAGATGACCGGAAGAGGGGGGAGGGAACCCGCAGATTTCAAAGTCCTGCCAGGGGGTGCAAATGGCATCTGTACGCAGGTCGTGGTTGGGATAATCTTCAATATCTTCTACGGTCATCGGCCCCGGCCGTTCATGGTCGCGAACTCGCTCTACGATACTTTCGGGTACATCTCCGTAATAAAAATAGTCGGTGCCTTCGGCAGCGATGTTGCGCAGAACTTCAGCCAGTGCCGGGTTTTGAAGCTGGTAGCCGACCGGGTGGGCATCGCCGTTTTCATCATAATAAAGCGCTCTGGCGATATCATCATTTCTCAGGTTTTCATCCCGGTCGAGAATCCCATGAAGGCGGGGACTGATTTCAAAACCCTCCTCAGCCAGTGTAATAGCGGGTTCGAACAAGTCGGCCCAGGGCAAATTACCATGTTCCTGATGAGCCTGCTCCAGCATAGCCACCGTACCGGGCACGCCAACGGATAGTCCGCTGTGAACGGCATCTGAAAATGACAGCTCTTCGCCATCTATGTAAAACAGTTCGCCATCGGCGGCAGATGGAGCTTTTTCCCGGCCGTTGTAGGTGTGAATTTCGGAGCCATTCCAACTTAACAGGAATGCGCCCCCGCCAATACCGCTGGATTGGGGTTCAGCCAGGGTAAGTACCATCTGAACGGCTACTGCCGCATCTACGGCATTACCGCCGTTTTGGATAATCTGATAGCCGGCGTCGGTGGCAAGCGGATTGGCGGCTGCAACGGCAAACTCCTCTTTTTCCCAGCCTGGCTTGGGATTATAACCGGTTTGCATTTCCGGCTGCTCGGGAATAGTATAGGATGCCGAAGGGTCATCCGATGTATCACAACCGCTTAAAACGGTCATTATAAAAGTAGAACAAACAGTTAAAAGTGTAAAACTGCGCAAGAGTACATTCATAATTATGCTGTTTTGCCTGATTATATAAAAATTGGATCGGGGATGGTTGGTAGAAGTTTATAGCCTGTATTGGAGACCGAAGCCTCGCATCCCGCTGTCCCAACATCGAGGTGTTAAAAATGGGTTAAATCCGTACGTTTTACAAGTGAAAAATTTTGTGGATGGGTGACCGATTTTCTGCCAATCACAAATCTGATCTCGTTGATCTGCTATCGTTAATCCGTCAAAACCGGTACGGATATCCGAGTTAAGCGGAAAGGGTGGCGGCAGGCAGATATCGAGGAAAGGCCGGCGGATAGCAGATTAACGATATGTGATTTTTGGGAAATCTTATCTATATAAATCATAATCTGGCGGTATTCGGCTCGTAATTTTATATACATGAACAGGTAAATCCATCCACTACTAAAAAAGCTAAAATCCAATGCTTGCCAATCAATTCCATAGTTTTTTGTTTGATCTCGACGGAGTTATCTATATTGAGGGAGAGGTATTGCCGGGTGTTGTGGATTCAATCCGGCGATTGCGTGAGGAAGGGAAGCAAATACGGTTTCTGACCAACGATCCGCGGCCTCAACGCACAGAGATAGTTGAGAAACTCAGTAACATGGGAGTTGATACCGCAACTGAAGAAGTGGCGACTTCCGGATGGGCAACGGCAGAATATCTGGCAAACCGGAATACTGAAAAAGTTTTTGTAGTCGGCAGTGATGGATTAAGGGCTGAGATGCAGAACGCAGGAATGCAATGTGTGGGGAAAGATCAGGCTGAGGCTGTAGTGGTTGGAAGCGATATCGAGGTGGGTTACCGGGATATATTTATGGCTGCGATGCAGATTCACGGAGGGGCGCAATTCATTGCCACCAATATAGATGCCACGTTTCCTACAAGCCGCGGTCCCGCGCCGGCAACCGGCAGTATTGTAGCCGCGATTGAAACAGCCGTTTCCAGACCACCGGAGGTTATCGGTAAACCGGAGCCCCACTTGTTTACCGCATCACTAAAGGGGTTGGATAAAAGCCGCGCTGTCATGATCGGCGATACCCCGGAAAGCGACATCGCGGGGGCTACCAGAGCCGGAATCACGTCAATTCTGATGAAATCGGATCAGCATAACGGTCATCCGGCCAGTCTGGAATCCGGTATGAAGGCAGATTATACAATTACATCTCTTATAGAGTTGTTCGGCGGAAAATAATCTAATGCAGATGTCATCACGAGATCCTAATCCCACTAAAAATTTGTGATTATTCTATAATGCTTTGTGCCTCGACTTATTACGGGATGTACAATTTTTTGTAGGGTAGCTTAATGAATATCCATTTCCGTCGGCTTCAGTGCGTGTTGCACAACTTTTACAGAAAATTGTTTTTCAGGAAACTGAAACATCATTAATTCGTATTCCGCGCGGCGAAGCCGCGCTATTCTCCCCAACAGCCAATGTCATCC
>SLQI01000329.1 GCA_007131535.1 Balneolales bacterium
GCCCTTGCCAGCGAAACTCCGGTAATTGCGGCCTGGCTATACAAGGGCATGGTGGCCTGCATGTTCAAGTTCATATTATGCGTAGTTCCGATTTCGAGCACATCGCCGAAAGGGCTATCCGGCGGCAGAAAAATGACCGGCAGCTTCACATTATTGGTGTACTGCCCGCTTACATCAAGATTCGGCAAGAACCGGGTTTGTGATTCCCTGATGGCAGCACCGGCAACTCTGAGTTCATACTCCGCGTCGCGAATTTGCTGATTGTGCTCAAGTGCAAGATCGACCGCATCCCGGATGGTCAGGGTGTGGCTCCCCTGTGCATATACGGGAACCGCTGCCCATGCTAACAGGAGTGTAAATAGTATGGTATAGCCAATCGTTTTCATGTTCGTCAAGGTTGTAACTCAAAATATCTGTGGCCTTCTACAAGATCTTTTAGGATGGTCTGGCCTTCATAGGTAGCAATTCCCCTGATGAAGTTGACATAAATCTGTTGGAACAGTTCGCTTCTTGAATACCGGTTTATGGGAAAAAGCTCATAGTCGACAATATGCCGGATCTGTACGAGGAATAGCTTGGCGACAATATCGGCGTTAATGTCTTGCAGTATCAAATCCTGCACTTTTCCCTGGTTAATAAGCCTCGAAAGTTCGTCATAATCCTCCTCGTTTTGCCGGTCTACCAGTTCTCTGGAAAGCTGCGGGAAATATCGACTCAACTCATCGTAAAACAAAGGGTTAAACTGACTTACTTCCCTCGTTACATAACTGAAAATCGCTACCAATGCCTCGATGATGTTGGGCGTGGATTCAACAAAAGACCGGATTTTTTGCCGGCGAGCTTTGGCATAATTGTTCAGGCAGTAACTCAGCAGCTCCTCTTTGCTTTGAAAATTTACATACAACGTTTTCTTGGATATACCGAGATTTCCGGCAATGATATCCATAGTAACATAGTTGATCCCATGCTTTTTGAAGAGTTCGAGAGACTCATTCACTATTCGTTGCTTTGAGTCATCAATTTTGTAGTCCACTGCGGTAGGAGGTTATTGGTCTACTGTTTTTGTTAATGGTACATCAACCGGCGAGACACATATATTCTCTTGTTAGGCGCATTTGTGTAAACAGGCTTCAAAACTAAATCATCAGCCTGTTCTGAAGTTCATTTCCATGCGGGGTAATCCGGCTTTACAGAAGCCATGAATACTTGCAAGAATCTCACCCTGCTTCCGAAACGGAGCGTACTATGCGGGTTTTCCGGTAGTAAACAAACGGTTGGTTGACACCATCTCCCACCCGGACTTCTTTCCTTTCAAAAAACGGTAGCGGGTAGATTATGCTCTCTCTCACCATCACCATAACAACCAGGTTATGGTAAACAAACGTGTACTTAAGAAACGTTGTAAGTTTCCGGTTGTTGCGAGCTGTCTAATAAACCATCAACCAAAATTCGATTCTGTTTTTTTTGAAATGAACTCAGGTTAGCGCATCTTCACCTTCTTTAATATTTCGATCATTATATCTATAATAAATAGTATTTACTATATTTTAGCTTTATCATACATTCTGTAAACAATCCTATTGATTAAATTACGGAGTTTATCATGGATATATCAGGTATACCCAAATCATTTTGGCACTCGGTCAGCTTTAGTATTGTTGCCGTTACAATGGGTTTATTGTATCTCGGGTGGCACGCGCAAAATGTCCGGCTTGAATTTTCAAATACCAAACTTGAGTTGAATTCAGCAGTATCAGAGGTTGAGGAGATTAATCGTGAGCTTCAACGAGAATATGAGCGTCTTGAATTACTGAGTCGGGGAGGTGAGCTAAGAGAACAGTTACAACGGGAGCAATCCCAGCTTCAGGATACTGACAGCGAAGCGTTAGAGCAGTTTGTAATGCCTCAGGAACGGCTTCAGGACGTTGAAGAACGCCTAAAAGGTGTACGTGATGTTATCACAAAGGAATAGGAAATAATATTTAATATCACGCTTAAAATTCACCGGACTTTTAATGGGCTGCCTCTCCTACACATACAGCCTAAACCCTTTGTTTTAATAGGGTGTTTATGAAACCAAAAGGGTCGATATGCGTAGAAATCATAAAATTTAAATTTAACCATACCCAGTCTAACAAGCGCCTAATACTATGAAATCAATAAAGTGGAGCCTACCTTTAGCCTTTCTATTCATTTTTACTTTCAGCTCATTCGCCTCAGACAACTTCCAGCAGGACCGTCTTAATGAGTATTTTGACGTCTTGTTTGAAAATCATCGTTTCATGGGCAGTGTGGCCATTCTCTCGGGTGATGAAATTCAATATCATTATGGCGTTGGATATGCCGACGCAGAGCAGAAAATTGAAATTGACGACCATACCCTTTTCCGGATTGCGTCAGTCAGTAAGCCTTTTACCGCAACACTTATTTTGCAATTAGCAGAAGAGGGGAAAATTAGTCTGGATGACCCTCTCTCCGAGTATCACCCCGAATTTCCAAATGCGGATAAAATCAGCATTGAACATTTACTCTACCACCGCAGCGGGCTATACAACTTTACTAATGATCCTGCTTATACTGATTGGATGACCGAATATAAAACCCGTGATGAATTATTGAAGTTATTGGCTGATCACGATCCGGTGTTCGATCCCGATGAAAAAATGGAATACAGCAACACCAACTATATATTGCTTACAGTAATAGCCGAAAACGTGTCGGGACTGAAATTCGGAGAACTTTTAAAACAAAATATTTCCGGTCCGCTCGGCTTAGAACACACCTACCTCGGCGACGGTGCGGTGATAGAGCTTCCTGAGGCTCATTCTTATGATTTCCAGAAGAGCTGGCATCAAGCACCTGTAACGGATATGAGCATCCCTTTGGGAGCCGGTGGGATTGTTTCTACGCCGGTCGAGGTTGTTCGTTTCGCACAGGCTCTGTTTAATGGTGAATTGCTGAGTGATCACTCCCTGGATGCAATGACCAACCTCAAAGACAATGTGGGAATGGGGTTATTTCACTATCCCTATAATGACCAACAAGGATATGGCCATACCGGCGGCATTGACAGCTTTCGATCCAATCTCGCCATATATCCCGAAGAGGATCTCTACATTGCCATAACTGCCAATTCGATGGCCTATTCCAACAATGATATCCTTGTAACTCTCCTTGATGCCTGGCACGGAAAAGATGTTACGATCCCCGATTTTACTTCCGTCACGCTATCAGAAGAACATCTCCGGCAATTCACCGGAGAGTATAGCTCAGAAGACCTTCCCATAGATATTTCCGTATGGGTTGAAGACGGTAACCTGATGGCACAAGCTACAGGGCAGGGAACCATACCACTCGATGCGGAAAGCGAAACCCGCTTCCGTTTTGATCAGGCCGGCTTGGTTATGGATTTCGCTGAAGGCGATCCGGCCCCTACAAGTTTTGTACTGTTCCAGGCCGGCCAGGAATTCATCTTTCAACGAAAAGCAGAATGAGAAATCTTCATCAATGTATATCTGAATGATCGTCACTAACGACGATCGTCGTGTAACCTTCGTATTAATTGAAGTATCTAAGGACTAAGCGGATCATTCACTACACCTGCTTAGTCCTTTTTTTGATGGCTGATGATAAACCCGGGTTCGATTCTAACGCTGGGCAGTACAAAAAGCTGTAAACCTGAGATCACTTCAAATACCTGTACAGATTCTATTATCCTGTTGCTGAATAAGAGATGAACAAGCATTGATCGACAAAGCAACGACAACACTGCCAAAACGGAGTGCTGCCTCCTCACCTCTCTGAATTTTGGCTTGAACACCCCAGATTTCCCACACAGCACCCATCCATTGCGAAGACTTCAGTCAACGGGAAAACGGCGCCTCTTCCAATAACCAACGGGACTTTAGCCCCGAAATGGTATTTTGCATTAAACCGATACTTATCTGTAGCTTAATTAATTTTACTTACCAGCAACCAATTACTTCCGCCGATGGCTCTCCGACAAATTGAAATCACCGTTCCGAAAGAAAACGGATATATGCTAAACGAAATCCTGACGGACGAGTCGGTTATTCATTTCTGGCAGGATAAATCCGACTCACAATCCGGTCACCTCCTCAAAATGCTGGTCGATGCCTCACAAACTGAGCAGTTTCTGGATAAAACCGAGCGCCTGCTTGGAAGGGTAGAGGGCTTTCGTCTGGTGATGCTGCCCGTTGAAGCTACATTACCTCGCATTCCGGAACCTGAGGCTGAAGAAAAAACAGAGGAGGATACGCCCCCGGCTCAACCCTGGGAACAACCGCTTCAAGGCATACGTGTCAGCCGGGAAGAACTCTATTCGGATATACTGGACAGCATCAGACTCTCACGGATTTTCATGGCGATGGTAGTTCTTTCCACCATTGTGGCTGCCCTTGGGGTCCTTCGGGATAATACAGCGGTGGTTATCGGGGCAATGGTTATCGCGCCCCTGCTCGGCCCCAATGTTGGTTTGGCTCTTTCAACCGTACTCGGCGATTTTGATCTCGGACTGAAATCCCTGAAAACAAACCTGGCGGGATTGGTAACTGCGCTGACCATTTCCATATTACTCGGTTTCATCATGCATGTAGATACCAATGTATATGAAATAGCTATACGTACGGAAGTCCATTTGTTTGATATTGCACTTGCTCTCGCTTCCGGTGCGGCCGGGGTGCTGGCCTAAACCGTCGGGATGTCCGCCGCTGTAATCGGGGTGATGGTCGCCGTTGCTTTGCTTCCGCCACTTGTAACTGCCGGGCTGCTGGTTGGTAGTTTTCAATGGACTCCGGCATTTTATGCCTTTCTCCTTTTATTCACCAATATCATATGCGTTAATCTGGCCGGCGTGGCAACATTCTTATTTCAGGGGGTGCGGCCCCGTACCTGGTTTGAAACCTCCAGAGCCAAACGTGCCAACAAAATAGCGCTGACAATCTGGGTTAGTTTGCTAATGGTTTTAAGCCTTATAATCTATTACAGTCAATAGGTTTAAGTTTTTATCCATTCTGATTGATTAACTTTTCTGTTATATTGCTCAAAAATTCGGTTGTTTTGTGATGAGAGTTTTAAGGATATCTATATTCACTATTATCATTGTACTCGGCATCTGGGGGGTCACTCTGCAGATTCCTACATCTCAGGAGGCGGTTCGCTACACCGCTCATTTTGATGAATCCCTCCCTTGTTCCCTTCATGTTCTGGAAGTGGATTTAACGCACCCCGGAGTCCATTTTCGTTCGGTACTTTCCTCCAATGACGACCGGCAGCAACTGCCCGGCCTTGAGCGGCTGACTTCCATGATATCCCGGTTTGATGACCAGGATTATTCAATCGGGGGGATCAATGCCGACTTCTTTCGGTTTGATAGCGGATATCCCGTGAATTTGCACGTTGGCGACTTCATTCCGGCAACTCCCTCGCATCATCGGGCCGTTTTCGGGAAAACTTCCGCAGATAGTTTATTTATTTCACCCATTGATTTTGAAGCCCGCCTGGAATATGACGGAGCCTCTCAACACATTAACGCAGTAAATCCGCTCTACCGGACCAGTGAACCCACCCTTTATACATCACATATAGGCAAACCAATTCATACCGACAGTACCGGCGCCGCCCTGGGCTTCGAGCATCATGGTGAAGGGATATTCAAACAAAAAAGCCCCGAGTGGATGTATGGTGAAATCCCGCCCCATTCATTCGACCTTATACTTACGATACCTGATCACACTATGGAAGCTGAAGGGCTCCGGTTATCGCTTCACTACAAACCGCTTACCCATCCGGTCGCACAGGCTGTAGGGGGCGGTCCGCAATTGGTAGCTGATGGGGAACTTGTCGTGGATTTTGCCGCTGAGAAAGAAGGTATCGGCTCTGACTTTGTCGAAACCCGCCATCCCCGAACAGCGATAGGATTTAATGCTGACCAAAGCATGCTCTATCTGGTTGTCGCAGACGGACGCAGCGAAGAAAGTGCCGGAATGAATTTGTATGAGCTCGGCGAATTCATGATAGACCTTGGTGCCGATCATGCACTCAACCTTGATGGCGGTGGATCAACCACCATGGTGTGGGATGGGAAAATTAAAAATCAACCGTCGGATGAAAACGGTGAGCGCTCTATAGCTAACGGATTATTAATTTTTGTGGCGGACTGACTTATACATTCTCCCTAACATCTGATTAATTTGAACGGGTGCTGATTCCCTGCCAAATCACTCTTTGCCCCTGAAAACGTGGTTAATAAGTAGCCCGGACAAACGTATATACTACGGTCATCATCACAATTACCGGTAAGGTTGCAATATAAGTACCGGTAAACCCTAAATAATGAATTATTGTTTCTATTTCAGGCGGGGCTATAGAATCTTATAAATACAGACGAGTCTATAAATGAAAACCAACAGCAAGAGTAATACAGCATTAGTACTTGGAAGCGGTGCGGCCAGAGGAGTAGCTCATATTGGGGTGATTGAAGCTCTGGAAAGCCGGGAAATCCGGCCGGATATGATTGTCGGAAGTAGTATGGGAGCAGTGGTTGGTGCCGTATATGGGGCGGGAAAGATGGATGAATTTTCCGAGTTTCTCACCTCACTGGACTGGAGAGACATTGTTTACTATTGCGACTTTGTATTTCCCCAGCAAGGCCTGCTTGAAGGCAAGCGCATTCTTGATAAGCTTGAGGAAATAATCGGGGAGATCACCATTGAGGAGTTGGGTATCCCTTTTTTTGCAGTTTCCACCAATTTGAAAACCGGTCAGCCTGTTATTTTTGATAAGGGCAAAGTCACAACGGCATTGCGTGCCAGTTTCTCGGTACCGGGCATTTTTCAACCTGCCGAAATAGATGAAGAGTGGTACCTGGACGGAGGGCTTGTTGCCCCGTTACCTATCAAACAAGCCCGTGAACTTGGGGCATCCACGGTCATTGCTGTTGATTTGAATCACGATCAGATTAATCGCAATACCCGGCGGCGCACGATTAAGCGATTTGACCGCAAAGACATCCTCAATAAACCGGTTGAAAAAAATGTCTCGGAAGAAGACGGCAGAGTCTCCATCTGGAATCACGTAGAACGGAGGTATAAAACCGTTGAACAGTCCATGCGTTTGGCCCTTTACAACCTGATACAAGCGGATAAGCTGGAAAACAAGTCCCCGAATATATTCGATGTATTAGGCAGTTCCATGACCATCATGGAACACAATCTCAGTAAAATTACTCTTGAACAGTATCCCCCGGAAATTTTAATCCAGCCACGGCTTTCGCACCTTAATTTTTTCGATTTTGATAACGCACCGGAAGCGATTCGTACCGGCTACAAAGCCGCGGTGGATGTGTTTGATAAAAATCCTGAAATATTCAATCATATTACCCCGTAACACCTTACCTTCCCGGTGTTATTTTTTAAACCCTAACTAAACCCAATTCTGTATTATGGTTACCGGCAGACAAAATACACTTAATGATTTCGGACTTTTATTACTAAGGTTAGGGGTTGGTATTACATTCATCATCATCGGATCACCCAAACTGGCAGGCGGCCCGGAAGAATGGGAGGTTGTCGGCAGTCATGCTGCTTATCTCGGCATTACTTCGTGGCCGATGTTTTGGGGTTTTTTCATCTCTATTGCCGAGTTCTTTGGCGGCTTTTTGCTCATATTAGGATTGTTTTTTAAACCCGCTGCAGCCGTATTGCTCATAACCAGTATAGTTACTGTTGCATCTTCCATCGGGCAGTCCGCCGAGTTTGTTTATACCGCCAATGCTATCGCTGTTGGATTTGTTTTTTTGAGCATGCTCTTTATCGGAGCCGGTAAACACAGTCTGGATCGTAATATATGGAAACGACGAAGACGACGTTTGCTATAATTCACTGGTTATGAAAAAGGGTGATATAGCTGTTGAAACCATATCACCCTTATTAAAACACTCCGTGACTGAGTATCGGGTTTAAACCCTTTTTTTATAAACCTACTAAATCGGGAATCGCAATCCGGCGGAAAGTACAGCTCTGCTCCAGTTATCCATCAGAACATATTTCAACTCTATATCAAGCAAAGCCAGGCCGATATCAGTTACCAATCCACCCCCGATATTCAACCCGGAAGAGCTTCCGGAGCCCATTCCCCAATGGTCGCCACTAATT
Source organism: Balneolales bacterium (assembly GCA_007131535.1). Lineage (GTDB taxonomy): Bacteria > Bacteroidota > Rhodothermia > Balneolales > Natronogracilivirgulaceae > SLJN01. Next base: position 8,175 of record SLQI01000329.1, read on the forward strand.
GATAAACTTGTTCGGTTGACTCCTCCAAGACCATACACCGAAAAGTTTGATTCTTCAAGAAAGTGGTATTCGGCATTAACGTTTATTTCGGTCCACGTCCAGGTCACATCTCCCTCGGATTCCGGTAAATAAAAAATCAAGCCACCGGTAAACTGCAGCTCATCAACTCCTTCGATATCGTATACAACACTTCCTTTAATGCCGAGTCGATCTATATCTGAGCCGTAGCCTAATCCTCCTTCAACGGCAAACTGAGCTTCGGCCTTTTGGTTCAAACCCATTGTCAAAGCCAGTACAAAAACCCCTACTGCAAAATATCGCATTATGTTCATATAGTTTACTCCTGTATTGATTAATTGTATAACTAATAAAATCATGAAACAGTAACAGACGTATTAATGCCAGAATACCAGACACTAACTCAGTCTGTTAGCTTTCTGTCATCCATACGCAAAAAAAATGTCAAAAAGCTCAGAGAACTTTACTGCTGAAGTAGCTTTTTTTAGAGCCACTGATGGCCTTGAAAAATCCCGATAGTAATCCATTACTCCCAAATAACACTCAGAAACTGTCTCATAAGACAAAGGTTTCTATAAACCTGAGTTCGATTCTAAATTTTTATCGACCAAGCTGTGGTTTTTGAGCACTTGACAGGTCTGTTGCCGGGAGTTGGTCAACTGCCTCGGTTGTTATCAGCTTAGCACCCATCCATTTCCATTGACTTCAGTGCGTGTTGCACAACTATCTAATATTTGCTCTGTTTTTATAGCCGGATTTATCCCCGCGCGACGAAGTCGCGCTGTTTTCCCCCAACAGCCCATGTCATCTCGACTGGAGGCGAGGCTAAGATAAAGCCCTTTGACTCGGTGTATATCGAGCCGTAACGGAGAGATCTGTTAAGTCAAGCAACTACCTCTCCACAAGGCTTCAACCAAATGCAGTCAAATAAAAACAGCAGTTGATGGCTGAGTAGTTGCTCATTTGGCGGCAGATCTCTCCACTCCGGTTCGATAAACATCGAAAATAGTAATCACAAGATAGCCTCACCTCCGGTCGTGCCACAGGCATTCTCCCGAAAGGATTCCCGTGGAGCCGGGGAAGGATGACATGGGCTGCTGGGGGTATAGCCCCGTACCTTTCCTGCTCCACAATTCCAGCCATCCCTCTTTTCAATCCGAGGTATCCTTACATGAAAGGATTTTCAATATTTGACAAACTACCATTTCGGGGCTTAAGCCCCATAACTTTTTGGGAGCCATAATACCGTCGGCGGGAGCCGACGGAAATGGATGTTCATTAGCTACCTTATAAAAATTGTATATCCCGTAATAAATTTTGGAGCAGAGCATTAATAGAATAATTACAAATTTTTAGCCGAAAAGTTGTGTAAGCAAATGTTAATCAAACTGAGGTTATAGCTTACTTTAATAATTCAGACCTCACTCCGGATAACAAGCCCTCGCCCCTCCCGCTATAATAGCTCGTAAGACATTATAGAAATAAGAAAGCCATCTTATATCAACTGAAACTTTTCAAACCGTTAAACCATCCGGGAAGATTGTCGAGTTAACCTTACAATTACGCCTAAGAAAATATCATGCCGCTCTGTTTGGATTTTTCTATCTTGGCGCACCCCAAACAGACTGAAACAGCTATCTAAACATTATTTCAACTATGCCGACGAAAGTAGTATTAATACCCGGAGACGGAATCGGGGCGGAAATATCTCAAGCGGTCCAGCAGATTCTAAAAGCTGCCGGTGCAGATATTGAATGGATACCGGCGGAAGCCGGCCAGAAAGCTTATGAAGAACAGGGGAATCCGCTTCCCGAAAAAACTGTAGAGCTGATTGATCAGCATAAACTTGTTTTAAAAGGCCCGTTGGCTACACCGGTCGGTTCCGGTTTCAGATCGGTAAATGTTTCACTTCGCCAAAAATTCGACCTGTTTGCCAATATCCGGCCCGCTAAAAGTCTGCCGGGCGTAGATTCTCATTTTACCCATGTGGATCTGGTAACATTCCGTGAAAACACCCAGGGTCTGTATATTGGTCAGGAGCGGTATGTTAATGACGAAAAGTCCCATGCTGAGTCTATTGCGGTAGTCACAAGGGAGGCAAGTGACCGGATCATTCGTGCTGCTTTTGAATATGCGGTACAAAAAGGGCGCAAAAAAGTTACCCTGGTTCATAAAGCTAATATTCTGAAATTAACAACCGGCCTGTTTCTTGAAGTTGGAAGAGATGTAGCCAAGGACTTCCCGGATATCGAATTTAATGATATGATTGTCGACAACTGCGCCATGCAGATGGTACTGCGTCCGGAGCAGTTTGATATTATCGTAACCACCAACCTGTTCGGTGATATCCTCTCTGACCTGGCTTCCGGTCTGGTTGGCGGGCTCGGAGTTACCGGATCGGCTAACATGGGAAAAACCCACGCCATGTTCGAAGCCGTCCATGGCTCAGCCCCGGATATTGTCGGCCGTAATATTGCCAACCCTACGGCGCTGCTCTTTTCAGCAATTATGCTGCTCGAACACCTGGAGCAGTTTGAAGTTGCCGAACGAATCCGCGAGGCCGTCAATAAAGTGTTGATCAACAAAAAAGTCTGTACTCCGGACCTCGGCGGACGAGGCTCTACCCAAAGCTATGCCGATGCTGTCTGTGATGAAATCAAACAGAAAATGAAATAACGGTATTTCGTGTTTCAGTAGAAGAAATTACGGATCTGCGGCGCTTTATTTTGCCGCAGATCCGACTAAAAAATTACAATCAGAGAGAGGAGTGATCTTATGAAAATCGGCGTTATTTCTGACACCCACGATCACGTAGATCATATCGATGTTGCAATTCGCAAGTTTTCTGAGCTGGGCATCGATACGATTTTACATGCCGGTGATTACTGCAGCCCGTTTACGATTCCTCCGTTTGAGGGTTTTACGCTAATCGGGGTCTTCGGAAATAATGACGGAGACCACTTTCGTCTGATTCGTCAGTTCCGGAACATTAACGGGGAGATCCACAATGAATTCCATGAGTTGACACTCGGGGGACGTAAAATTGCCCTCTATCACGGGACCCGCGAGCCCATCACCAATGCCCTGGTTCAATGCGGGAATTATGATTTGGTGATAACCGGCCATACTCACACCCCGGAGAAACATTTGCATGGCCAAACGCTATCATTTAATCCGGGATCCGTACACGGCTTTAGAATGAGCCCGAC
>SLQI01000517.1 GCA_007131535.1 Balneolales bacterium
TAATATATTTTGGGCAACAATTGCTTTTAAAGCTAATTGATTTTTCAATTATTAAAACACAGTCCATCTGGTGTTTTAAAAGTGTTTTTTAAAAAAACATAAACTAAAAGGTAGGTAACGGTGTCTAAGCGAAAAGATGACGATATGCAAAACATTAGCCGCATAGACCAACCTTCTAAAAATACTTTTGGATGGTTTGTCAGGATTCGGCGAGACGGTAACAAAGTAAGTAAGTTCTTCAGTGACGGGAAATATGGTGGTCGTGACAAAGCGCTTCAGAAAGCCAGGGAGTTCCGGAATAGCAATCTGGAACAGTGGCAAAAATTTGCAAAGAACCATGATCGTGCCATGCATCTTGGAAAAGAAAGTAATATAGGCTATCCTGGCATAAGCTACTGTATCAAATCTAAGTCCCGTAATGGTGAAGAATATCAGGAACACGTTTTTCAGGTTTCATATTCACCTGAAAAAGGGGTGCATAAAAATAAATCCTTCTATATTCCCAAAGCAAACACTAAGCGAGAGTTCAAAAAGAACTATAACAGTAAACTTGAAGAAGCTATACGATTCAGAGACCAGCAAATGCTCAAGATATACGGAGCGCGCTATGTTAACTATAAGAAAAAAACAGAAGAAGCAGGAGAAGGAATTGATGAATAGTGTTACAAATTAATTCAAGATTAAATACGAAATGTTCCCTTTTTAAATATTATATAATCAAATTATAAAAAGCGAAATCTAACGCCCTGTTTACAGCTCAGTTAATCATACCTTGAATTCATAGGCTTATATACCCCTCTTTTTGGGGTGTACGTGGTAATACTGGCATTAAGCTCACCTCCCCCCCCTGATTTATTGCGTTATTGGTTGGCCTTTAAAATGCTAATCCGACTTAGCAATCGTTATCCTTATGAATGGCAAATGGAAGGATTTTTTTTGATTTATTAATCAAAAAATGAAGTCGGGCTTGCAGCTTTATATTTTTTTTGTGATGATATATCAAGTAGCAAGCTAATTAACATTAACCAAAAACACTGTGATGGAATACTACTGATACTCTTTCCAACTTAACCACTCATAAAACCCAGGAGGTTGTCTATGGAAGAATCGACCTTTCTTGAAGCGGCTGAAACCGGTGACGTAACAACTGTTAAAGCCCACCTTGAAAACGGCGCCGATGTTAACACGATGGATGAACACAGCCGAACTGCCCTGCTAAAAGCCGCTAAACACGGACACACCGAGGTTGTCCGGATTCTGCTCGCCCACACCGCTGATATCAATCTCAGAGACAACAGAGGCACTTCACCGCTATATTGGGCTGTCACTAACGGACATGCCGATATCGTTGAACTACTGTTGAACAACGGTGCCGATATTAACGTAACCGATAATCGGGGCTGGAGTATACTTGATCAGGCAGAAGTAAGCCATGATATGATAATTACTCAAATGCTTAAACAACGGCCTGCTGCCGGAGCCGTGTAGTTTTCCTGAAAATTATTTTGAAACTGAAAATTATTAAGCTCCTCTTACCTTTTTTAAGAGGAGCTTTTTATTTGGAGGCTTTTATAGTCTCAGCTTATTGTAAGAGCGGTGTCGAAAGCCGGAGCTGATACCCGGATTTTTTTAATCGTGCATCCCACTTGTAAGTGCCCGCTCCAGCTCTTCTTCAATTTCCCGCACCTTATGGCTTTTTTCCTCCCACAGTTCGAATAATTGATCAATCTCTTTTTCTATACCGGAATGCTCTTGTACTACCTCACCCGCCTGATCACTTTCCGAATAAAATGAAGTATCGGCCAACTTGGACTCTATCTCCTGCTTTCGGGCCTCCAGTTTCTCCAGCTTTTGTTCAATCTCTTTAATTTCCTTCTTCAGCCTTCCTGATTTTTTGTTCACCTCATTGCGTAGCTCGGCTTCTTTACGCTTTTGCTCTTTGGTCTTCTTTGCACTTTTGCCGGATACCGGTTTTTCTTTATCGTTTTTTCCCTTTTGATTTTGCTCTAAGGAATCACTCTGCCCGACCTGCTGCCCGTCCCGTTCATTCATCTTCCATTCATAATAGTCAAACCCGCCGTCAAACAGTGTAACACCACCGTTTTCAACCCGCCATACTGAATCGGCAAAACCGGAGAGAAAATGACGATCGTGGCTGACAGCCAGCACCGTGCCTTCATAGCGCTTAAGTGCTTCCAGCAGCAAATCCTTGGACCGCATATCAAGGTGGTTGGTAGGCTCGTCGAGGATCAGGAAATTGGCGGGTTGCAACAGCGACTTTGCCAATGCAAGCCGGCTGCGCTCGCCACCACTCAATACCGAAACCGGTTTAAAAACATCTTCACCGGTAAACAGGAAACACCCCAAAAGCGTCCGGACTTTTGCCCGCATTTCCGAGTTCGGTGCCGCTTCTTCCATCACCTCCAGCACGGTTTGTTTGCTGTTTAGCAGATCAGCCAGATGCTGGGCAAAGAAAGTGCGGATCAGATTATGCCCCTCCGTTAATCGCCCTTCAAACGGCTCCTGCCCGTATAAAATCCGGGCAAGTGTGGATTTTCCCGCTCCGTTGGGGCCGATCAACGCGATTTTCTGTCCGCGCTCGATTTCCAGGGACTCGCCTGTCGTAAATACCGGCACCTCTTCGTGATCCTCCGTCGCCGGATAAGTCTTTTCCAGATTCTCTATCCGGGTTACTACATCCCCGGCACGTGGAGGCTTGGGAAATTCAATCCGCATGTCGGCAGTGCGTTCATCCGGATACTCCACCTTATCCATTTTTTCCAGCTGTTTGATCTTACTCTGGACCTGCCGCGCTTTGGTGGCTTTGTACCGGAATCGCTCAATAAACCGTTCCGTTTGTGCAATTTCCTGCTGCTGGGCTTCCCACTCTTTTTTCTGTTGCTCCACAACCTGTTGCCGGTATTCCAGATAGTCATCATAGTTGCCTGGACGATCATAAATGGTTTGGTTGCGGATCTCAGCTATCCGGTTACACATCCGGTTCAGAAATACCCGATCATGACTGACCAGTACTACCGCTCCCTGATAGTGCTGCAGATACTGTTCCAGCCAGGCAATTGAGTCGATATCCAGGTGGTTGGTGGGCTCATCAAGCAGTAAAACATCGGGTTTCTGTAACAGCAACCGGGCTAATAAAGCACGCATTCGCCAACCGCCACTGAACACCTCGACTTTTCGGTCAAGATCTTCGGTAAGGAAACCGAGACCTTCCAGGGTAGCTTCAGCCTCGGAAATTCGCCCGCCTCCCCCGATTACTTCAAGGCGGGATTGAATGCGCCCCATCTCATCAACCAGTTTTTGGTATTGAGAGCTTTCAAAATCTTCAAGTTCCGCGATTTGCATCCCTACGTGCTCAAGGCGGGCTTCCAGCTTATTCGCTTCTTCAAATGCCGATGCAGCCAGCTCCCTCACCGTCTGGTCCACCCTGGTTTCCAACACCTCCTGCTCCAGAACTCCTACCGTTACTTCATTTGCCTTTTCAACCTGCCCTTCGTCCGGCTGCATTTGGCCGGCGATCACTCTCAACAATGTAGTTTTACCGGCGCCGTTAGGGCCTACGAGTCCGATCCGATCGCCTTTTTCAACTTTGAGATTAATATTTTTAAAAAGGAAGTGATTGGATAAAAATAATGTTATATTAGTGAGGTTAAGCATTAACGTTAATTATGAATTCAAAAAGTGAAACCGAACACTAAAACGTTCTATGATCGGAATTAAAGTAAAAGACAACGAAAGTATCGACCGGGCTATTAACCGGTTCAAAAAAATGATTACACGCTCACGCCGTCTGGTAGAATATAAAGAGCGTCAGCAATACATTAAACCGTCTGAAGAACGACGGGAAGCTTTCAAGAAAAGTGTGCGGGACGAACGTCGCCGGCGAAGAGACGACTACTAATCCGGTTTCAGCTCAGTTTACTCCAGTCCGGTTAACTGCAGTGCCTGTTGCAGTGAATTAATCTCATCAACACTTCCGGACTTTTGATTTTCATATTGCGTGCCGGCCGGAATCAGTATCTGCTCAAATCCCATTTTGACAGCTTCCTCCACCCTTTTTTCAAGTGCTGAGACCGGCCGCACTTCTCCTCCCAATCCCACCTCACCGACCATCACCGTCTGTGCCGGCACAGGCCGGTTAGATAAACTGGATACCAACGCACAGCATATTCCCAAATCGGCCGCAGTTTCTGAAATTTTTAATCCTCCGGCAATGTTTACAAACACATCCATCCCCCCGAAAGACCATCCCGTACGCTTTTCCAACACTGCCAGCAGCAACGACAACCTTCGCTGATCAATACCGCTTGCCGTCCGTTGAGGTGTGCCGTAGTGCGCCGGTGTAACCAATGCCTGAACTTCGATCATTAAAGGTCGGGTGCCTTCCAGTGTACAAATGACCGAGCTTCCGCTGACTTTGGGATCGGCATGATTCAAGAACAAACCGGAGGGCTGCCTCACTTCATGTAATCCGTCGGATTGCATTTCAAATACCCCGATTTCATTGGCCGGACCAAACCGGTTTTTTACCGCCCGCAGAATCCGGTAGTTCAAATTGAGATCCCCTTCGAAATTAACCGTGGTATCCACCATGTGTTCCAGCACGCGGGGGCCGGCTAAATCCCCTTGTTTGGTGACATGCCCTATGGCCAGAATTGTAATACCGTTTTGTTTAGCCAGCTGCATCAGCAAGGAAGCACATTCCCGGATTTGATTGACGGTTCCCGGCATACTTTGGATTTCCGGCCGATAAATCGTCTGTATGGAATCGATCACCAACAAATCCGGCTTTTCATTTGTAGCCTGGTCAGCAATCCGGTTGATGTCGGTTTCGGTGTACAGCAGAAGATCGGAGTCGTTAAAACCCATTCGCTGAGACCGCTGGCGAATCTGTTCGGCGGATTCTTCACCGGAGCAATACAGCATCTTTAGGTCCGGACGCGACATAGCTATCTGTAAAGCGATCGTGCTTTTTCCAATGCCGGGATCACCGCCAAGCAATACAAACGAGCCCGGCATAAACCCGCCTCCCAGCACCCGGTTTAATTCGCTGATGCCACTGTCCTGACGATCCTTTTCCTGAAAATCAATTTCCTTAAGCGGCCGGGGGGAATCCGGACGCACTGCCTGTTCCAACCTGGATTTATGTGCGGGTTGATCATTTTGTAACTGCTGCTCCTCAAACGTATTCCACTCGCCACACGAGGGGCAGTTTCCCATCCAGTTAGTGGTTTGATACCCGCATTTGGTACAAGAATAGCGTATCCGTTTTTTGGTTTTAGCCATGATGCAGAAAGATCTCAGGTTTAATTACTGCCTGTAAGAAAAGTGGTAGTGTCGTAAGAAAACGCCAGGATCAAGGCGCTCGAAGCTCCCAAAAAGCGCAGTGTACAGCCCGTACATGAGCATTTTTGGGGCGAGCGGAACGCCGATATTGGTGTTTTCTTACAGACACTAATTATGCAAGGCTGAATCTACCTCATTTACCAAGCCTTTGCAAAAGAACTGAGCCCGAACTTATTATTGATCGCAAAATATAGTTTGCTCTCGTATTTTAAATCATATGAAAATCCGAACCCAAGTTGATCTTGATGCCGGATGGGGATTATCAGAATCTCTATTTCGTGAATTTACGAACAAGCTTTCCGGCACTGTTCCCCGCACTATTATCGAATTTGGTAGCGGTGGTTCTACTTTACGTATGCTGAAAACATTTCCTGAAGCGACAATCATTAGCTTTGAGCATGACCAGCAGTGGATATCCTACGCACGAGAACAACTTCAGAATCATAACAGCAACCTGATTCAGCTGTATTTCGCGCCTCTTAAATGGCAACTGTTTTTGGGTGCCCCCTACCTCACATACAGCATAGCCGACACCCAAATGCCAGCCTCAGCAGATATCGTTTTGATCGATGGTCCACCTTATTATACCCTCCGGGGTCGTGAAGCCTGCCTGTATATGGCACATTCTCGCATTCCCATTGGCGGACGAATTTTTCTGGATGATGCACAGCGTTCCTGGGAGCAGCAAATTATCTCCAACTGGAAAACAACGGCCGGCCATTGTTATGATTTCGAATTATTTGCCGGTGATCGTAAAAAAATGATGATGTTGACCAAGTACAATGATGCTCCATTACGACCGTCCGCCTCGGTAAAAAAAGATGCACGAACCTGCAGAAGAGAAATCAGGAAAAACCGGTTCCGGGAGTACTTGGGAAAATGGAAAAAACGATTGGGTTTTTAGCAATACTTGAATATTAACCTAATCTCCCGGAACTCCTTCGATACCACGCCGCTGCCAGATACGCAGGCAATACCCCGGCAATGCCGAGCCGGAGTTTCTCAGAGCGGCTTTCCCCGAAATGTTGTTTTTTGATCTTCGCTACTTTTGCCGCTTCATTTTTAAGTCCGCTTCTCAGAAATTGATAAATATAGCTTTCACAGCGAGTCTGCCAGTATTGTTGATGAGACTCCCAGCGATTATGCGCTTTTAAAAGGGCGACGGCTTCTTCCAGGAAATGCAATATGTGAGGCTGAGGCTTTGTAAAACGCGAAACTGAAATGCGGTCCGTACCGGATTCTCTGATATCCACCCCATAGCCTCTAAAGCGTTTCGTCTTTTTTGCTGCTAAAAACGCCCTCAGAGTAAACTCGTGATCCTGCATTGCCGGCATGTCCTCACGGAAACCACTGATTTTTTCCACCAAAGCGGCCCGGTATAGTATCGCATCCGGGTGGGTAATCCACGTTGAAAGGATGCCGGCAATAGCCTGGTTTTCGGTGAATGCCTGCGACGTTCTGCGGACTTTGCCCGAATCGTCCACAATCCGATAGCCCGTATAACATATATCTGAATCACCGGAATGATCGAGATGATTTACGGCTTTCGGGAGCCATCCCGGCAGCAAAGCATCATCGCTGTCGAGGAATAATATGTAGCGGCCCTCAGCTTTTTCAAGACCGGCATTGCGGGCCGCGGCGGCTCCACGGTTGGGTTGTCGAATAGTAACTACCGGCAAGCCGGGATTTGCTTCCAGCCATTTTTGGATTTGCTCCACGGATTGATCAACCGAACCGTCATCGACAATCACCCATTGAACTTTAAGTGAATCCACGGCTTGTTGCGACTTATCCAGGGTCTGCCGGATCACATGCCGGCGGTTATAAACCGGGGTTACTATTGTGAGATCCACAGACAAAAAAATCTAACCGATGTTCTAAGGGTTGAAAGCAAAAAGCTATTAGAAGTCTGCGAGTTTCAGAACTCGCGCCTCACTATAGCCAGGTTCTTGCAATGCGCCCAAAGCGTCCATTGCGGCTGATCCAACAAAACATCACGAAAAGCTTTAAGCGAACCGGCGAATGCTTCATTATCAATATCAAATGCAGCAATCAGCGAGCCCGAATCGGTCTGAGCCGCGCATATTTCGTACTGTTGTACAGCCTCATGATAATCTGGCTGTGCATTGATAAGGGCAAAAGAAATAGCGGGGGAGGTTTCATTTATGAACGCTGCAGCTGTTTGCGAAGAATACGAGATGTGTTTCCGTATTTCCGGTTCGACCACCTCCTCGGGCAGCGAATTAAATTCCGGATGTTCTCCATCAGGATCAATACATTGCAATGTATTTCCGCTTACGTCTTTAAGCAAACCGGCAAGCATTAGCGAAGACTTTAAATTTTCTCTTCCTATCTGAACAACCGCAGCCTTTGGATTGAAACGAACTGCTGTTTCAGCTGCGGCAACAATGTACTTGGCCTGAAGATCCGTTTCATCTGAATTGACGGGGTCCAGGCGATACCAAAGTACACCAACATCCATAGTTGAACCAACAGGGGCTTCCGCATATTGGAAGGTAAGTTTTCTAAAGCCAGACACCGCTTTACGATTGGCCAGTTTTGATTTTATTGAACTCCACATATTTATTTCAGTCCTGTATTAAGTATTATAACTCAGATGCAACGGGCAATATCCAGTAACAAGCAATACCTTAGCATATCCAATGAATTTATTATTACTATGTATCGGGAGGCATTTCAGAAGTTATTACCATTTCATTTTGAGCCTCTGAAAGTTTCCTGTTAGCGGATGAAATCTGTCTAACAATCCTAAAACAACCACCTGCCAGAGTGAGTATAATAAAGAAGTTCAAAGCAAGCAAAACTTAGCCTTTTAAATCCGACGGCGGGTCTGGTAAGGTTTAACCTCGGCATCCCGGGCTTTTCTCTGAACAAGTTAATGGTTTACTCTCATTCAAATTGAACAATTAATGTGCAACAAAATCGCACATATTAGTAGTTGATCTGATGAACAGCGAGCCCCTATATTAACAAAAAAATTTATGGATTAACCGATGGGCATGTCAGACTTTCCCTTTTCACTACCGGATTCTCTAAGCAGTTACCTGAATCAGTTTCCTGATCAGCCGGAGAGAGTATTGGAACGGCTGCGTTCTTTTTTGAAAAAGCGCGGACAGGATGCCGTTGGGTACATGTTGCTGTCATGGCTCTATTTCAAAAACGGAGAGAAAGACCGGGCGCTTACTACAGCACTTCAGGCCAAGCGGTACGCCCCCGGCAGTCCGCTACTCGAGCACTTCCATTATTTTCTGCTTCATCCCGACGGATTTGACGCAGAAATTCCGGACAAGCCCGGTGTTAATCGTTCGGCTCCTGATTCTCAAAGTGAAGTTTCTTTCGACCTGGAAAAACTCATTAACCGGCTTTCAGAAACTTCGGGATCTACTATAAAAGAACCGGATGAATCCCCTCTGAGTGAAGAGGAGGATTTAAGCAAAAAAACAACACAGATACAGGATATCGCTACTCAAACACTCGCATCCATTTATGAGCGACAGGGAAAGCTGGGAGAAGCGATAACCATCTATGAGCAACTGAAAATCAACCGGCCTGAGCGAGCTGCTGAATTTGATGAAGAAATAAAATCACTGAAAGCCCGCCTGGACCAGCAAAGCCACACGTAAGCCTTTTGCCGCTATTATTCCATCCTCACAAAAGCATTGGACTGTTTTTCCGTACCAATATCCGTGGCCGGACCGTGACCGGGATAAACTATGGTTTCATCCGGCAAGGTATATAGTTGCTGCTTAATACTTTTGGCAAGGGTGTCCATGTCTCCTTTATAGAGATCCGTACGCCCTATGCTGCCTTGAAACAAGGTATCACCCGCAATGACCAGCCCCTCCTGACTGCGGTAAAATGAGAGATGGCCGGGGGCATGTCCCGGAGTGAAAAGCACATCAAACGAAATCCCGGTTTCATCCCAGCCGGACTGTGGGGGAAGATGAGTCGGGGTAAAATCAAAAGGTTCAACTTCAAGTCCGAACATACCGGCCTGCGTTACATAGTTTTCCCAGAAAAACATATCATCCCGGTGCAGATATACCGGCACATCAAACCGCGACTTAACTTTTTTCAAGCCGATAATATGATCCACATGGGCATGGGTTAACACCACAGCACGTAATCCTGCTCCGGATTTACTCAGTTTTTGCTCAAACTGCCGGAATTCGTTTTCATCAAAAAATCCGGGATCAAATAATACTGCGGCTTCCCCTTCTACAGCCAGATAAGTGTTTTCATAAAAAGGGTTTACGGTAAATTGATGTAGGTCCATCGGTTCTAAAATATTTTATATCGGTTTTTTAATTGCCGTATCTACTCCAAATCTATCTGATACCTTAAATCCTACCGAGTATCAGTACATTTTTGGCTATTTTGGAGTCGTTCAATAATCGGGCTTAATATACTCCGCTTGAGATTGCCGATAAATGGCAACTAATGCTAATTCTTAATACGGTCACGGAATGTTATTCTGATGAATCCTCATTAGCGCAACAACATCATGGTGCGGGAGCGGACATCGCTGTTGGTTCGCACACGGTAAACATACGTCCCGGTCGACCAATCTGCAGCCTCTATAGCATGTTCATGCTCTCCCGGCTGAAGCTCGCCGCCACTGTTCCAGGAGTACACTTTCTGGCCGAGCACATCATAGATTTCAATGTTCACCTGGCTTGGTTCGGGTATCCGGAACCGGATCATTGTCTGATCATTAAACGGGTTGGGATAATTGGGTTTTACGGCAAAATCTTCAGGTATATTTTCACTTTCTTCGGGCTCCGCCGAAACATCTACCAGCTCTTTGTAGTGAACTCCAATGCGTTGCACTTCCGGGTCGGGAAAGTGACTTCGGTTATCGTCTTCGTTTATACGTGTACGAACAGTATAATACAGATCAATTGTATCTTGTTTGGCTGATTCAAGCAGGTCATGTTCCACGAGTATTTCCCGCAACTCTCCGTAGGTTAACTCATAATGAGTCTCCAAAGCATTGTCACCGGTTGGATATTCCCGAACATATTGGTCAGGATCGTCTCCAAGTAATAGCCTTAAGTAATACTGTAAAAAATATTCGGGGTTTTCCGACTGCCATTCGAATATGAAGGTGTCTTCTGAACGCCCTTCAATAATAAGGTCTTTATTTCCGGTTTTAAGCTCAATATATGGATCAAGCCCCTCAAGAATCATCCGATGTTCAAAAGGGCCGTTTTCCGCCCACCGGTAATGAATATTGTTGGTAGCGTATACATTCCAATAAACCGGCACCTCTTCCCCACTTTGGTAGTGCATCCTCATATAATCATTAATCTGCCGGTAGGTAACGGAGGTGTCGGGCAGGTCAATCGACGAAATGATTTCATAATCACCTTGCTCAAACCCATCCGGTAAATGCGAATAGGCAAAGCGGTAGCTTACATCCCGGCTCGCATGTCCGGAAGCGGTAAATTCGTAGCTTACTTCCTGCATGGGGTCGCCTGAGATGGAAATCACATCCTCATCCGGCTCATGACCAGAAAGTTCAAACGGGTCCGGTTTTTCCGTGAAGTGAATGTTCACCGATTCACGAACCTCCATACCAATTTCATCAACCGCTTCGTACCGAAAGTTAATGCGTACATCTTCGTCATAAGAAAACGACTCGTTAAGCTCCCGGCCTTCTTCCGCATCGAATGTGATGGTTTCTTCGGCAATACGCTCATGCGGATCGAATTTTTGGATTACCAGCTGCTCCGTTTCCACCGGTCGGCTTCCCGACTCGAAACTCATCTGCAGTTCCACTTCATCACCCGGAAACAAATGCCTGCCCGGTGAATAGCTTAAACTTAGCTCCGGAGGAAACAACTCCCCCTCATATATATACACCACACCCGATCGCCTGCCTTGCCCCCCGATTGAGTGCGACGCTCCCGGAGCTGATATTGCCAGATCATCAGCTCCAAATTCAGCATCGGGCTCGGTGATATTTCCCAAATTCGCGACCTGAGTTCCGAATTTTGAATCATCA
>SLQI01000476.1 GCA_007131535.1 Balneolales bacterium
TCATGATCGCGGCGGGTCATCCAGATACTGGTGCCTTCTTCAACTTCGGTCGGGATTTGTACCGATCCGGTTTCATCATCCTTGGCTGGCATAAAACGAATGAGATATTCGTCGTATCCTTCATAATGGCTCGGGGCTTTAAATCCCAGGCAGAGATTTACCACCGTCTTCTGCCAGTTGTCTACTTCATCTTCCATCAGGTACTCTTTGAGTACTTCGAGTACCGGTTTGTCATCAATTTCATAAATAATATTGCCATCACTGCGGGTCACTTTTCGCTCGGACCCTACCGGCGTACATCCGTGATTAACGGCTATGGCAAGATTGGCATCGCCGGACATCAGCGCCCAACTAACGCCGTCGTTGGTGATTTGATCATCACAAAACTGAAACGTTTTCTGCATCGCCCAGTTGTCGGCCGCCGTCCCACCCAGCAGTGGAAGTGAAGTGGATAAATCCGCACTGGATTCCAGATTTTGAACAAACTGATCAAAGTTGAGCGTCAAGCCATCCGCCAATACGAAAATGCCGAGATTGTCATCGGCTTTATATTTTCCGACCTCTTCGCCGATTGACTGTCCGACTTTGGCCGAGCTTTCGCTCATCCCGCTGGCTAAACCGTGCTCGAAGCGTAATTCATCAGATTTAATCAACATCACCGCCAGCGAAAAGTTACCCTCGTCCGCATCTCCGGTGCTGATGATGCCTTCACCCGAGCATCCGCACAAAGGCGCTTCACTGGTCTCTTTTCTCACACTTTTTAAAAGCGGTTGCTGTTTATATCCAACCGAGGAAAACATAAAAACAAAATCGGGATCTCCCTCGATTCCGCTTTGATTTCGCGCTTGTTCCACAGCATCTTTCGCTGCCTGCACCGGATTCCGGTGATGACTCATTCCAACCCCTGCTAATGTGGACATAATATCATTCTTTTTTAGACCTTGTTACCTTACCTGAGTATTCGAATTCACAAAAAGCATCCGTTTATACTCGCTATCGTTATAGTCACATTTTTTGAAGCCAACCCGACATCTTTACCCGAACGACAGCTCCATGAATACCAGTTCTTTGACGGATCATCCTAAGTACGAAAACTACTGCGAAAATGACAACCTTTTAACCGATAAGCAACTTATATATCCGTTCGGATTGCCTTTTAGGTATTAATGATCATTCCTTACCTTAGTAAGCTATATTTTTTACTTCAACTTAGCCAACGCAACTTTTACAACCATTAATTGAGCAAAGATACATGGCCCAAAACCAGTTTGAATCTTCGGTGATAGATATCCAGGAGAGTGCACCACCTGCAGAAGTGCCGGTCGTGCCGATGAGAGATACCGTCGTATTTCCCAATACCTTATTTCCCATCCTTGTAGGCCGTGAATCGTCGCTGTCGGCGGTAAATGAAGCTCTGGCCGGCGACAATTATATTCTGCTATGCACCCAAAAGGATAGCGGCGTCGAAACTCCGGAAGCCGACCATCTCTTCCAAACCGGAACAATGGCTCAGATTGTTCAGGTGCTCCGGCTGCCCAATGATTTGCTGAAAGTATTGGTTTCGGGTCAGCTGCCGGCGACGATGACGGAGGTTGTACACAATGATCCGTATATCCGGGCTAAAGTTGAACATCACGTTCAGGAGAAAGTTAAAGTTACCGGTAAGCTGAAAGCTCTTATCCGCCGAACCCGGGAGCTGTTTGAAAAATATGTGATGTTAAACCAGGAGCTGCCCGAAGAGGTGTTGCACGGTTTTGACAAAGACGACCACCCCGAGCACCTACTGTATTTTATGGCCTCCTACCTGGACCTGGAAATCGGGGAAAAGCAAAAACTCCTGGAGATGAAAACGCTGGAGAGCCGCTTTAAAAAGTTGCTCACGCTGATTACCAGTGAACTGGAGCTTCAAGCCGTATCGTCTGAAATCAATGAGAAGGTCCAGGAAGAAATTCAGGAAACTCAACGAAAATTTTACATCCAGGAGCAGATAAAAGTTCTGCAGGAAGAACTGGATGAAGGCGGTGGATTTTCCGATCCGGACCTGGCCAAGCTTAAAGAGCAGCTTGAAGCCCGTGATCTGCCGCAGCAGGCACGCGAAAAAGCCAACGAAGAACTCGAGCGGCTCAAAAAAACGCCGCAGATGTCACCAGAGTACGGTGTGGCACGCAATTACCTGGAATGGATTCTGGCCATGCCCTGGGGCGTCTATTCGGATGATCAGCTTGAAATCAAAAAAGTTGAGGAAGCCCTGGAAAATGACCATTTCGGGTTGCAAAAGCCCAAGGAGCGTATTCTTGAGCATATCGCCGTGCTCAATATGGTACAGAAAATGAAGGGGCAGATTCTCTGCTTTACCGGCCCTCCCGGAACCGGAAAAACCTCGCTTGCCAAATCTATCGCCGATGCGATGGGGCGGGAGATGGTCCGGATATCCCTCGGGGGGATTAGTGACGAAGCCGAAATCCGCGGCCACCGCAAAACCTACATCGGCTCGATGCCCGGCCGGATCATCCAGGCCATCAAACGGGCCGGGACGATGAACCCGATCATCATCCTGGATGAAATTGATAAGCTGGGTCATGATTTTCGCGGTGACCCTTCCTCAGCGGTTCTGGAAGTGCTTGACCCTGAGCAAAATTACGCGTTCAACGATCATTACCTGGACATAGACTTCGATCTTTCCAACGTGATGTTCATCACTACGGCCAATGTCGCCAGCAACATCCAGCCGGCTCTACTTGATCGGATGGAGACCATTAACCTGCCGGGTTATCTGGAGCACGACAAGCTTGAGATTGCCAAGCGCCACCTGATCCCGAAGCAGATGAAATCCCACGGGCTGCCGGCAAGCAAGGTTAAATTCAAAGATGATGCGATTCGCAATATCATCCGCAACTACACCTCCGA
>SLQI01000177.1 GCA_007131535.1 Balneolales bacterium
CTTTCCAGAAAAGCACTACTGCCCAAGCAGGAAGCGTGATCTGAACGTCATAATAGACTTGAAAAAACGTCATTATACCCAAGGTGTAATGGCGTTTTTTAATTTAGTGCCTGTAATAAAAGAGGTGGTGTCGTAAGAAAACGCCAGGATCAAGGCGCGCGAAGCTCCCAATAAGTGTAGTGTACAAATTGCACATGATCATCTTTGGGTCGAGCGGAACGCCGATATTGGCGTTTTACACTATTTAGAATTTTTTTAGCTGCAACACAATGGACAAAATTGATTGACTGCTTGTTTGTAGTGTTTATATAAAATTCAGATCATTCGTTCCGGTATTAAGTATTCGGAGAACATTGATCACAAATATTGAACTCGAATAAATAGTTAACATCAGAAATTTTTTTTATGAGCAAATCTCATCATGTACCCGATCGCGTAAAGAAGACTACATTACCCAGTGGTTTACGGGTATTGACCGAGGAAATTGAAAGCGTACGGAGCCTTTCAGTTGGCATCTGGATAAAAACCGGCAGCCGGCACGAAAAAGAGGAGCAGGCCGGAATTACCCATTTCCTCGAACACATGTTGTTTAAAGGTACAGAGAGTCGAAGTTCGTATGACATTGCTCTCTCAATGGAGTCTGTCGGCGGGTACTTAAATGCGTTTACATCCAGCGAGTTCACCTGTTATTTTGCCCGTTGTCTGGATACCAAACTTGATGCCGCACTGGATGTACTCTCAGACATGGTATTGCACCCCACTTTTCCGGAAGAGGAGCTTGAGAAGGAAAAGAAAGTTGTCCTCGAAGAGATGAAAATGTATAAAGACAATCCCGAGGATTACATTTTTGAAGAGTTTAACTCATTGGTGTTCAAAGGCCACCCGTTGGGACGTCCGATTATTGGTCACGAACATACGGTAAATTCATTCAAACGTGGTAACCTTTATGATTATATGAACGACCGCTATCAGCCGGATAATCTCATTATTGCTGTTGCCGGCAATACAAACCATGATGAGGTGGTAAAGCAGGTTGAAAAGTTATTCGCCAATCAGAAAACGGGGGCAAGTACGGTAGTTGAGACCCCGGTAGTTTCGTATAAGCCGGATCGTAAAGAGTTGACCAGACCTATTGAACAGACTCATTACATTCTGGGGCGCCGGTCGTTGCCTTCGGATCATGAGGATCGCTACAAATTGCTGCTTGCCAATACGGTACTTGGTGGTGGGATGAGTTCGCGACTCCATCAACATATTCGGGAGCAGTATGGGTACTGTTATGCGATCCAATCATTTAACCAGGGCTATAGCGACAGCGGACTGTTTGGTATCTACGTCGGAACTGATAAAGATTACCTTGATCATGTGCGTGAGTTGGTGATGAAGGAGCTGGAGGCCCTGCGAAATGAGCCGGTCAGTGATAAAGAACTCACCGAAGCCAAAGCCCAACTAAAAGGTAAAATGCTTCTTGCTCAGGAAAATATGAGTAACCGGATGATGAGACTGGCCAAAAGTGAGATATATTACAATCGCTATATCCCTCTCGATGAGCTCGTTGAAAATATTGACGCAGTAATGGCGGATGACATCATTGATTTCTCCCAATCCTTTTTTACGGAAGATCAAATCTCAGAAACCCGTCTTATGCCCGAAGCTGCTGAAACAAGCGCATGAAAAAGCGGGCAGCCCTATAAAACGGGTTGCCCGTATGCTCAACAATTGACACTCCTGCCCGAAGCCCTGGATGAGCTGGACACAGATATTGGTGTTTTCTTAAAGGCACTTATGCCGGCATCATTTAGAAATTCAGGGGCATCTGATATTGGAGTAATCGCTTTTAATTATTGGTCCGTGTTCCGGCTTCCTTTGTGGTTGAAAGGTGGTTGCAGGCGGACAGCCCGACTGCGTCGGACAGCCCGCGGGTATGTATTTTAAAATCTACTGCTTTTCTATGTAAGCTTCGATGTTATCTTCGAGGATTTCCAGTGTCACGGAACCGTCCAGCAACACCGCATCGTGAAATGTGCGGATGTCAAAATCGCCGCCGAGCTCCTCTTCGGCATGGTCTCTTAATTCGCGAATGCGGATCTCACCGGTTTTATAGGCCAGAGCCTGTCCCGGCCACGAGATGTACCGGTCCACTTCCGAACGGATATTGTGCATCGCAAGGGCTGAGTTCCCGGCCATAAAGTCAATAGCCTCCTGACGGGTCCAACCCAGGTAATGCATCCCCGTATCCACTACGAGGCGTAGCGCGCGCCACATTTCATAACTCAACCGGCCGAAATCGCTGTATGGGTCTTCATAAAATCCCATCTCGTGCGCCAGCCGCTCTGAATACAGGGCCCAGCCTTCCACAAAAACGGTGAAACCGGCGTGTCGACGGAAATCGGGAATATCTTCCAATTCCTGCTGGAGGGCCAGTTGCAGGTGATGACCCGGAACCGCCTCATGATAGGAGAGAGCTTCAATTTCATACAGCGGGCGGCTCGGCAGGTCATACGTATTCAAATAATAAAACCCCGCTTCTGTGCCGTCTCCCGCCGGCCGGCGATAATAAGCTGTCGTAGTGCGAGGCGCGATGTATTCAGGCACTTCCCGAAGGCCGTACGGCATGCGGGGCAGAGTATTAAAATAACGCGGAAGCTCTCCGTCCATCTTTTTCAGATAAAAGGATGCTTCCCGAAGCAGCTCTTCTTCTGTTTCAGCATAAAATTGCGGGTCGGTACGCAGAAAATCCACAAATTCATCAAATGTGCCTTCAAAGTCGGCATCGTCAATTACTTCATACATTTCATTGCGGATACGCTCGACTTCATCCAATCCGATTTCATGAACCTCTTCAGGTGAAATATCCATGGTGGTGAAATGGCGAACCAGATGTTCATAATAAGCATCACCGTCCGGTACTGAAGAGATGGCGATGTCTTCGGGTGAAGCAGGGATGTATTCATCTTCCAGAAAACTGAGAAACTGCTCATATCCGGGCACTACCGATTCCATAATTGCCTCTTTACCGGCTTCGGTCAGGCGCACTCTGTCCTCCTCGTCAATCCGGTCCGGAAAATTCTCAAATGCTTCAAAGAGCAGACTTTCCTCCGGGTCTTCGACTATGTGCGGTTCCACCGAGCCTTCTATACCCTCAAGAGCGGGTTGTGGGAGTACCCAGCCCCGGTCGATGCCGTCACGCATTATGTTGATATGCTCATTAGCGTATCGCTCAAATTGTTCAAGTCTGGAAATGTAATTTTCATAGTCTTCCACATTATTGAGGGGGACCCGGTTACCCAGTTCCGGAAAAGAGATATGAAATCCACTGCGAACCGTAATCGGGATCTGATAGGCCTTGAACTCCAAATCTCCGATTCGGTCGACCGTAAGCTGTTCAAAAATATCGTAGCTGATCTGATCCTGCCGTGTAAGCTGATCCCGCGGAATCTCTTCCAACCGCTCCAGGAACTCCTGCTCACGTGACAATCGCCGCTGATAATCTTCTTCCGAGACTGACGGCAGCTGATCGTTATAATCATGCACCCCCACATTGGTTGCCTGTAGCGGGTTTTCCTGCATTTGGAAATCCCATGCCTCCTCAAAAAGTTGATGCAGCTCTTCTTCCGGCGATGCGCAGGCTGCTACAAGAAATGCGATTATTCCAACACCTAAACGATAACTCCAATACATTACATAAGATGGTTAGTTCATAATTCGGATGAGGTAAAGAAAGCAGTTTTATCCGGGGAAGTAAAGAGCAGCAGGAAGATATTATATTGAACCACAATTAAGATCATTTTTCGCACGGCCAAGATGCGCTATACCCCCACAGCAGTTCATGTCATTTTGAGATTGTAATCCCACTTTCGTTGGCACTTTTGAAAAGGTGACATAAATCTACTAAAAAAACCAAAACGCCGGCCGAGTGCGCCGTTCGTCCGACTACCGGCGGATCCCCGCACCGGCCCACTATCAATACCCGTCCTCGCGTAGTAGATGGCCGGCGCTTTTAGCTATACTAAAATCCGTGCAAATCCGCGTCAATCCGCGGCAAAAATCCATCACCCAATGGAAAGCAATTCGGATTTTTTATTACTTTGCAATATGTACTCCGGGACGTTTCATTCAAGCTATCAAAATACTCCGAGATGGTTTTTGCACGATGTGATACGCGATCCCGGCTAATTACTAATGTAAATGCTCATCCTTCAACGCTGGTATTTACGCATTTTGCAACTGCCTGGTTATGGTCTCTAACTTACTACGTTTACTTTCAGTTGGCCTGGTTGTCGGAACTATTTCTGAAGCCCATGCTGACATCCTCACCCCGAGTTTTTCCCATTCACCCGGATTCTACGATGAGCCTGTTCAACTCAGTATAGACGTAGATCATCCGGAAGCTGAAATCTATTATACTACTGACGGATCAGAACCAAGCCAGGATGATTATCGCTATGAAGGGCCATTGAAACTGGATTCCCGGGAGGGGGATCCCAATGTGATTTCCGAAATTCCAACCAACTCACTTAATGAGGGGCACCCTTACCGGGAAAACTGGGTGCCGCCACAGGGAGAGGTTTTTAAAATCAATGTTATCCGGGCCCGGGCTTTTCTGGAGGATGACACTGCAGGGGAGATCGCTTCAGCATCATACTTAATTGACCCGGATTCTGAAAACGGCAGACGCTATACCATGCCGGTTGTCTCGATTCACAGTGATCCGGATAATTTTTTTGATGATGAAAAAGGTATTTATGTAGAAGGCCAAACCGGCGCCAATTTTCATCAACGGGGAAGAGAATGGGAGCGCCCCGTCCACATTGAGTTTTTTGAAGAAGATGGTACAATGGGTTTCGGTCAGGATGCCGGCATTCGAATTCATGGAGGAACTACACGCAATCGCCCCCGTAAATCTTTGCGGTTGTACGCCCGCTCGGATTATGGCAAAACCTGGTTCAACTACCCGATATTTACTGACAAGCCGGTACCTCGCTACAAACGATTCATCCTCAGAAACTCCGGTAACGACTGGAGTGAAGCTGTTTTTCGGGATGCCTACCTGCAACGCCTCATCCAATATAATACCGAAATAGATGTGCAGTACTCCCGTCCGGCAATAGTATTCCTGAACGGAGAGTACTGGGGGATTCATAATATTCGTGACCGCTACGATGGGCGCTACCTCGAATCGCATTACGGGGTGGATCCCGACCGCATCACCATTATGGAAAACAATGCCGGGTTTGATAAAGGAAGCGAAGAGGGTGCGGCGGATTACGATGATTTTTACAAGTTCGTCACCGAAAAGCCAATGTCTCTGTTTTTCAATTACGAGGAAGTGCAGGATATG
Organism: Balneolales bacterium; assembly: GCA_007131535.1. Classification (GTDB taxonomy): domain Bacteria; phylum Bacteroidota; class Rhodothermia; order Balneolales; family Natronogracilivirgulaceae; genus SLJN01. The sequence goes on from SLQI01000177.1 coordinate 5,342, forward strand.
ATGGATGTCGATAACTTCATTGACTATCAGATACTGCACATTTTTACCCGGAATACCGACTGGCCCGGCAACAACAAGCGATATTGGAAATATCTGGATGGAACAACAGAAGCCGATATGCCGGAAGGACAAGATGGCCGCTGGCGATGGATGGCATTCGACCTGGATTTTGGCTTCGGTCAGCAGTTCGACTATGTCTACAATTCCGGGGCACCTTATGGGGATAACAACCCATTCCATAATACAATCGCCTTCGCCATGGAAGATGACGGTCCCGATTGGCCTAATCCTCCCTGGAGCACAGCTCTGCTAAGGAACCTGATGGAAAACGGTACATTTCGCAACACATTTATCAATCGCTTCGCCAATCATCTCAATACTTCCTTTCATCCGGATCGGGCAACGGCTCTGCTGGATTCAATGAAATCCTTATATCAACCCGAGATGGAGGAGCATATCAAGCGGTGGACCGAACCTGACTACGCGTATTGGCAAAATGATCTGTCCATCATGCGGGATTTTGCTGAAAACCGGGCTGATGCTATGTTTGATCATCTCAATGACTACTTCAATCTCAACGGTACGCAACCGATTTCTCTCGATGTGAATGATAAGCGGGGCGGGAGGATTGTCCTCAACGGTATGGAGATTTCCTCCGGCATTGAAGGCATTGATGCGCCGGCTTATCCCTGGGAAGGGACCTACTTTAGCGGAGAGCCGATTACGCTGGTGGCCCGGCCGGAAGCGGGGTACGAATTCACGGGCTGGTCGGGAGATATTTCAGAATCAGCAGATACTGTAGAAGTTTCACTGGATGAATTTACGTCGATCTATGCAAATTTCAGGGAAACCGAGGATTTTGAGGGTGATGAAATGAATCCACCGGCATACGACATGAAGGAGGGTTCTTACCGGTTCGATTATTGGAGTGTAACTGAGCCGGAAGGGAGCTTTCCGGATAATATGGTATTTCAGCAAAGTTCGGTAAACGATCCGACCCTGAATACGGAGATGACCGACCCCTACTTTATCCCCTATGTAGATGAAGAGAATAACGAATACCACGCCGATGATCAGGATAAAGTGGGCTATCCGTATAGCCTGACCGGCCGGACCCGGATTAACGGACTGGGAGAGGAAGGGATCTCTTTGATCAATACCGGGCGCGGGCGCGATCTCGGCGCCGTGGTGTTGGCTCTGGATACCCGGCAGGCCGATGAGCTTGCCATTCACTGGCTGGCCGAAACCCGTGCGGAAAACAGCCGCAAGTACAATATCCGTCTGCAATACCGGATTGGTATGCAGAATGGATGGGATGATGTCTTGGATCAGAACGGGCAGATCGTGGAGTATGAACGCAGCTACAGCGGGCATAAGCAAATATTTGATGATATACCGTTTCCGGAAGATGCCTATGGGCACAGCTATGTCCAGCTTCGGTGGAAATATTACTATACCGGAAACCGGGTAACCGAGGATTTCGGTCGCCGGGATGAGTTGCGCATTGATGATATTGAGATTGAAGCACTTTCAATGCAGGGGGCTGAACCGGAAGAATCTCCCCATACTTTTACCTTAAAAGAAAACTACCCGAATCCGTTTAACCCGACCACCCGAATTGTATATGAGTTGCATCAGAACACAGAGGTTGATATAGAAATATTTTCAATTGACGGCCGGCTGCTGTATGAACATAATCTGGGTGAGCAACAGCCGGGTTTGCAATCCTACGAGTTTGACGGCAGCGGACTTTCAAGCGGGGTGTATCTTTACCGGGTACATGCCGGCGGCGAGTCACAAACGCAGAAAATGACTTTGGTCAAATAGAGAGAGCAGAGGACCTCAGATTCCACGCTTTTAATCAGGTGTCATGTCTTCAGGCCGGTCCGTAGCCCAACGGCATAGTTATTGAGACTGACCCTTACTGCTGAAAACCAGCTTTCAACATAATACGTGCTTACATTGCTTTGCAAAGACCCTTTTAAACGGGGTATGTGAGCTATTTTTGCACATGTGTAAAATAAGTCGCAGTGAACAAACAGAAAGCCAACGCTGCATGATAATTGATCGAATCAAAAAACAAACCCCTTTCCCGGTTAATACTTATGCCGTGTTTTCATAAAGTAAACAGGTTCGTGTGAACAATTGAAAACAGCGAAGAACAAGTTGGAAGAATTTTGTGAAAACATCGGGCTAATCATCAGAAACTTAACAGTCATCAATATGAGATTCCCATTACATTCAATCTTTGCCGCCTTTGTTGTAATTCTGGCTCCTCTCTTTTCAGTTAAAGCTTACGCTGATTTAACCGAGGTCCTTACTCCGCAATTTTCAGAACCATCCGGTTTCTATGGGAGCTCGTTCGAATTGAGCATTGAGGTGGATCATGCCACCGCGCAAATATACTACACCACAGACGGCTCTGAGCCGGATCAAAACTCAATTCCCTATGAAGGGCCTATAACACTGGATTCCAGAGAAGGTGAGCCAAATGATATTTCCGAGATTCCGACCAATTCTTTCGGACCGGATCATGTTAATCGTGCGGGATGGCGGCCGCCTCAGGGAGAGATCTTCAAAATCAATGTTATTCGTGCCCGGGCTTTTCTGGATGACGGAACAACCGGTGAAATCGCCTCTGCTTCTTATTTAATAGATCCGGAAAGTGAGGACGGCCAACGTTACACGATGCCGGTGATTTCCATTCTGACTGATCCTGGCAATTTTTTTGATGATGAGATCGGTATCTATGTGGAAGGGGAGACCGGTCAAAATTTTCATCAACGTGGGAGAGAGTGGGAGCGCCCCGCCTACATTGAGTTTTTGGAGCCTGACGGTCAGCTTGGGTTCGGGCAGGATGCCGGCGTTCGAATTCACGGGGGATCCAGTCGGGATCGACCCAAAAAATCACTACGGGTGTATGCCCGGTCGGACTATAGTAAGACTTGGTTTAATTATCCGATTTTTAAGGATAAGCCGGTACCTCGATATAAAAGATTTTTACTTCGCAATTCAGGTAATGATTGGAGCGAAGCTCTGTTTCGCGATGCCTATATGCAGAGATTGATACAAAATAATACCGATACAGATGTACAGCATTCAAGGCCGGCTATAGTATTTTTAAATGGTGAATACTGGGGCATTCATAACCTGCGTGATCGCTATGACAGAAGGTATCTTGAATCTCATTACGGAGTCGATCCGGACCGCATAACCATGCTTCAAAACAATGCCGTACTTGACAATGGCATTGAAGAGGGAATACCAGATTATGAAGAGTTATACAGCTTTATCACCGAAAATCCGATGGCAGAATCCGGGTATTATGATCAGCTTTTTGACCGAATGGATATCCCGAATTTCATCGATTATTATATCATGCATATATACTCCCGAAACACCGACTGGCCGGGAAACAATCAGCGTTTCTGGAAATATCTCGACGGGACCACCGAGGTCGATATGCCCTTTGCACAGGACGCGCGATGGCGATGGATGATTTTTGACCTGGATTTCGGATTCGGGTTACAATTTGACTACGTTGCAAACAATGCCGAAGCTTATGGTGATAATGATCCGTATCATAATACCCTTGCTTTCGCTCTTGAAGAAGAAGGACCGGACTGGCCAAATCCTCCCTGGAGTACGGCGTTGTTGCGTAATATGCTGGAAAACGAAATCTTCCGTGATACCTTCGTCAACCGGTTTGCCAATCATTTGAATACTTCTTTCCGGCCTGACCAGGCCACAGCTATCCTGGATTCTATGAAGGCCGTATATGAACCGGAGGTAGAAGAAAATTACCATCGATGGAACGAACCCTCATACTCCCATTGGGAAAATGATATCGAGGTAATGCGTAATTTTGCTAAACAGCGTGCCGGCGCCATGTTTGAGATACTTGATGAACATTTTGATCTCAACGGGACAGAGGAAATCACGGTGGATGTTAATCAACCGGGCCGGGGGAGCGTTGAAATAAACGGAATGCCTCTTAATAGCTCGGTGGATGGTATTGATGATCCGGCTTTACCGTGGACGGGCCGTTATTTCAGGGAGATTCCGGTTACGCTCACAGCCGAAGCGGATGCAGGATATGCTTTTACAGGCTGGACCGGAGATGTATCAGACACTTCGGATACACTTGTTGTGACACTTGGGGAAGCCCTGACCCTCTACGCGAATTTTGAAGAAAGCGCGGAATTTGAAGGAGACGAGATGAATCCGGTGGCGTATGATTTTTCAGACGGCTCCTACCGGTTTAACTACTGGAGTGAAACCGAACCGGAGGGAAGTTTTCCGGATCACATGGTTTTTCAGCAAAGTTCGGTGAACGATCCGACCCTGAACACGGAGATGACCGACCCCTATTTCATACCGTATGTGGATGAAGATAATAATGCCTACCACGATGATGATCAGGATAAAATCGGTTATCCCTATATGCTTACCGGTCGAACGAGAATAAACGGTCTCGGAGAGGATGGCATCTCAATGATCAATACCGGCAGGGGGCGGGATCTCGGGGCGGCAGTAATGGCTCTGAACACCCGGGATGCCGAGGAGCTGAAAATACACTGGACGGCTGAGACACGGGATCAAAACAGCAGGATGTATAATATTCGTCTGCAGTTTCGCATCGGTTTACAGGGCGAATGGCATGATGTGAGGGGCGCTAACGGTGAAATCGTGGAGTATGAGCGAAATGTTACCGGGCATGAGGAAGAGTTTAATAATATCCCGTTTCCGGAAGATGGCTACGGACACAGCTACGTGCAACTGAGGTGGAAATATTACTACACCGGCAGCCGGGTCACTGAGGAATCCGGTCAGCGGGATGAGCTGCGAATCGATGACATCGAAGTTGAGGTAGTTTCTATGCTGGCATCCGGCCGGGATGATTTACCGCAGACCTTCACGCTAAAAGAAAATTACCCCAACCCGTTTAACCCGGTTACCCGGATTGAATACGAGCTGCATCAGCCGGCGGAAGTTGAAATTCAGGTTTACTCGGTAGATGGACGGCTCGTCTCGGAAACAAACCTCGGCGAACAACAGCCGGGTATGCAATACTTTGAGTTCGACGGAAGCGGCCTATCCAGCGGGGTATATCTGTACCGTGTCCGCGCCGGCGGCGAAGAGCGCACCCAAAAAATGACTCTTATCAAATAACGACCGGGCTGTCCGGCCCGTTGAAGCGCCAGTCAATGTTTGAGGCAGCAGAAAGCCGGGCTGTCCGGTCGTGGCCGTCGAATCGCAAATCAAAAATCGTATATCATACATAGTCAATCAAAACACCAGCAAAGGCTGCGGAAGAGCCAACCACCACTTCGAGATTTATCATTCAGTTCAAGTTGGAACCTTTCTGATTTGCGATGTGGGGGAAAAATCACGTATCGTTAATCTGCTATCCGCCGGCATTGCCTTGATATCCGAGCATCGGCTAAACTTTTTGACTCACCTCGGACATCTACCCCTGTTTTTCCGGATTAACGATAGCAGATTAACGAGATCAGATTTTTGTTGGGTCGGTCCGTCGGACCTTAATCCAGATTCAGTGTCATGCCGAAGGCGATTTCGGCAAGCCGGTTCAGCGCTTTGTAATCTGATGCGTTTTCTATTTCGGCGATGGAGGAATAAAAGAAATCATCATTCCACCGCATCGAGACCGACAGGCGGTGGTTGTCGAAGACATCAAGCAGTATACCTGTTTCGGCAGTGAAGCCAGGCATGAGCGTGCGGTAGTTATCCATGAGCTCCTGAACGGTATCACTGCGGCGGCCCTCAATATGCTGGCGGAGTTTGACGTCTAAGCGCAGCCCGCCGGCCAGAAACGGGCGGACGGTGCCGCCGGGTCTCTCCAGGCGCAGCTTCATAGGGGCGGTCAGGTAGATCATGCGCACATTAACATTATGCCCACTACCGGTTACGCGGTGCGCATCACCGTCAACCGGTTCATAGCTGTAACCCAATGCGACACCATCAAGACTGGAGTTAAGTCCTTTTACGACACGCCCGATACCGGTGGTGA
>SLQI01000275.1 GCA_007131535.1 Balneolales bacterium
CCGGCCCATCTTCAGGTATTCTTCAAACAATTCGGGCTGATCCAACCCTTTTCCGGTAGATCGCACCAGATCATGGATGAGCTTGGAGCGCTTGTTGGTCATCGAGTGCTTTTCGCCTTCCGTACCTTTGTTGTGTTCTTTGTACTGGTAGGTATGGATTGGTTTGTCGTCATTAGTGAGTTCCCGGGTATGTTCGGTATGGTCAATAATCTGATCGGCCAGTTGTTCCAGTTCGATGCCGCCCATTGGACTGAAGACACCGGAAAAGTATTTACGGCAAATCTGATCACCGATTCCGATGGCCGTAAACAACTTTGAACTCTGATAACTTCGTGCCACAGAAATACCCGACTTCGACATAATCTTCAGAAGGCCGTTTTCCAGCGCTTTGATCACATTATGTTCTTTTTCGTCGGGATCAAGGGTTTTTAATTTTCGGTGCTCCATAAAACGGGCTGTTTCAAGGGCCAAATAAGGGCAGACAGCGGTGGCACCGAAACCGATCAGGCAGGCAAGATGGTGGGTGGACCTGACCTCGGCTGAATCAATAATAATGGAGGTGTTAAGTCTCAGGCCGGCATCATTCAGTGCTTCAACTACAGCTCGCAGCATCAGCAAGCTTGGAACGGGTGGCTGTTGATAGCTACTGTTCCGGTCGGATAAAATGACAAGAGAAACACCGTCGCGCACGACCTCAATAACTTTCTCAGCTGTTTTATCAAGTGTGGACTTCAGTCCGACACTTCCGTGAGTTCGGTTAAAAGTCATATCAAAAGTATGCGCACTGATCCGGGGACCGGATTCATTAAGAGTATTAAGGCTTTTCATCTGACCGAGACTCAATACCGGGCTTTTGAGTTCGAAGCCGATGACTGGGGGCAGCAGTTCTTTAGGCGAGAAAATATTAGGTCTGCGCCCCAGATAAGTGGAGAGATCCGTAACCATATGCTCACGTAGATAATCCAGCGGTGGATTGGTTACCTGAGCGAAGTGCTGGTAGAAATAATCAAAGAAGTTGCGCGGCTCTAGTGATAAAATTGCAGGCCGGGCGGTATCCCCCATCGACCCGATGGGCTCTTTGCCGCCGGTGATGATCGGAAAAAGCATGGTTTCCAGATCTTCTTTGGTATACGAAAAAAGGTGCTTATTCGCTCCGCTGCAATCTTCTTCAGATACCGGCTGATTCTTCAATGGCACCAGGCGGTGATCAAATTGGGCGTCGTAATTTTCACGGGATTCACTTGGATCCCTGAATAGCACATCGCCGTTTTTGAATTCCATGACGATACCGTTGCCGGCTTTCAAGGAACCTTTGGCTTCAATTTCTTTTTCGTGGATCTCGAATGAACCTGCTTCTGAGCTTACGTATAGATGAGTACCGGTTTTAGCCCAGCGGCACGGGCGAAACCCGTTGCGATCCAGGCGGCCACCAATAGAATTTCCATTGGAAAAGGTGATAAAAGCCGGACCGTCCCAGGGCTCCATGGCCCGGCTCCAGAATTTGTAGAAGGAATTAGATTTTCCGGCGGGTGGTATCATGATGGCGAGAATATCTTCCATATAGGGGATGCTGCTTTTATGCATCAATGCCTCGCACATCTCATTGAGATTTCCGGAATCGCTGGTACCCTCGTGGGTCAGTAATTCATCTTTGGGCACACCGGCATTTTTTTCCCTGGAAAGCGCCCAGGAACGGTTCCCGTTGATGGTGTTTATCTCACCATTATGACCGATCAGGCGGAACGGTTGAACTTTATCCCAGGAAGTTCGGGTGTTGGTGCTAAAACGCCGGTGGAAAAGAGTGAAGCGAGTTTTGAATTCCGGATTTTGCAGATCCAGGTAGAAGCGGTCCAGTTTGTCGGATTGTGTAAGTGCTTTATAGACAATGGTTCGGGCCGACAGGGATGCAAAAAAGAATTCCTTGATGATACCCTGATCTTTTTCTTTGGACCGTACCGTCTGTTTGGCATGATAAAGTAATTTGTGAAAGGCATCATCTGTGCGGCAATGCTCGGGTCTCTTAATGAAAACATGCAGAATGTAGGGCATGGATTCCCGGGCGTCCCGGCCGAGTACGTTCGGATTAATCGGAACATTTCGATATTCCAGAACTTCGAGGCCGAAAAATCCGAAGGTCTTTTCAAAGATACGGAGGGATTTACGCCGGCGACCGGATTCATGCGGAGTAAAAATCGTGGCTACGGCAATATTTCCCGGTTCATAACCAAAAAGGTTAAAGGGGATGTCGGTCATAATACCGGCGCCATCACTACTTATCTGGTCGGCGCCGCACGCTCCCCGGTGTTCATTGCATCGGAGGGCATAGAGTCCCTTTTGCAGATTCTCGTGGCTTGGAGTATTCTTGCGGCTTGCGACAAACCCGACGCCGCAGGCAGAACGTTCGGAATTATATTCGGCTGGAATCATAAGTTATTTGGCTGAAAGAACAGTTAGAACGATTTAAACAATAATACCGGGTTGATGAACCCGTCCGGCAGGTCTTTTTATTTAGCTGTGAATGCTGATAGACTTTTCCCTTACCCGCCGGGAATGACATTGGTTTTCTGAACTCAGTAAATAGCCGATAAAATCCCGAATTGTCAAAAAATATTTTATATATCTTGTTGATTTTTATGATGTAAGCGCTTTTCTGTGTAATGGGCGGGAAAAATTATTAATGCTATTCACCTCTGATAACAGTAAAGTAGCTAACGAATAATTATGATAAATAGTCATAAAAATACATCCTATTGAATAGTAGTGGTTTATGTGAAATAATGCGGCTGTCCGGTGAAAAATTCCGGCTTACACCATATCGGCAGAACGTTCGTTTTTGGCGTGAAGGCCTGAATTTATATATTGACTCAATAATGGCAACAGCACCGCAACTAACCGAAGACCGTAAAACAGATCTCAAAAGCCTTACTCCCGGAAAATTGCAGCAATACTGCACAGAACTTGGCTTGCAGCGATTCCGGGCAGATCAGCTTGCACAGTGGATGTATCAGAAAAAGGAGAGTGATTTTTCCAGAATGACTAATCTCTCTAAAGAGCTTCGGGAGAAGCTGGAGGAATCAGCTTGTATCCGTACGATTGAGCCGGTATTTCGGGCGGAGTCGGCCGATGGCACCATCAAGTTTTTGTACCGGCTGCATGACGGACACCGCGTCGAAGCTGTACTCATCCCGGATTTTGATGAAGACGGGCAGCCAAAGAGGATGACGGTTTGTATTTCTTCACAGGTAGGGTGTGTTTTTGGCTGCAGTTTTTGCGCCACCGGAAAAATGGGGTTTTTCCGTAACCTGACCTGCGGTGAAATTGCCGATCAGGCTATTCACATAAATGATGAAGCTGAAAAAGTCTATGGCCGGGGGCTGACCAATATTGTTTATATGGGGATGGGTGAGCCGCTTCATAATTATGAATCCGTAGTAGCTTCGGGCCACATCATTACTTCAAAATTCGGGTTGGGCATGTCGCCGAAAAGGCTGACGATCTCAACCGTAGGGCTGGGCAAGCAAATTCGGCAGTACGGAGAGGAGCGCCAACCGTTTAACCTGGCTCTTTCTCTTCATGCCGCAACGGATGAGAAGCGGGATCAGATCATGCCGATCAATGCTTCTATGAATTTGAATGATTTACGGGAAGCGCTAAAATATTACCATGAGCAGACCGGTGCCGGAGTAACGTACGAGTATCTGCTGTTTGATCACTTCAATGATGAAGAAGGGGATGCCCGCGAACTTGCCCGGATTTCCCGCTGGATCCCCTCGAAAGTAAACATCATCATGTACAATAATGTGGAGGGTGTGGAACTCCAAAGGGCCAAAGAAGAACGGCTGGATCGCTTTATGAAAATGCTTACCGACCAGGACGTGCTGGCCACGGTCCGCAGAAGCCGGGGCGATGATATTGATGCCGGATGCGGTCAATTAGCTATCAGGGACCAACAAAAGAAAGGCAAAAGTCTGGTTAAGAATTGATCGGATGATATAGGTATTAAATGCATAAGGGGCCCCTTGATCCATTATCTATTCTGAATACGTGAGGGGATAAATGAGTGCAAAACAATAAGCGAAAAGCGCTTAGCCGTGTACTTGTAAGTTGGCAATTTTAAATACAAGCAGAATAGAGGCAATTCTTATGCATCATCAAACTATGCAGGATCAGCCAGGTAATCCCTGGATTATACGCTACTCAATTCACACATTTTTGATCGTTTTTTTGATGACATCTGTCACGGGGTGCGGATTGTTCGGAGATGACGACCATCTTGATGGTAATTTGACCGTAGAAGTTGAAGCTCCGGCAGGAACTTCTATTCAATTTACTACGGAAACCTGGGACGGGGAATCGTATGAAGGTAACAGTGAGACCGTTTCGATTCCGGACTCAGAAGTGCTTGAAGAAGATATCGAAGATGGCAACTATGAAGGAGTCCGGGCTCAGGTTAGCTATGGTTTCGGAGATGACCCGGATTACCTCGTGCTTCGGTTGTTAAGTGACGGTGAGGAGATCGATGAGACCTCATCTCCGGAAGAAGATGGAGATTTTGAAGGCATGTATATCGTTGAAGAAGGTGACTTTCCTGACTGGGAAGACTTCGAATGATTAGGGCACAAAAAGTCAGTGTATTCGAACAAGCCGGTGTCTGAAAGGGGCTCCGGCTTGGTTTGTTTCGGGATCACCTGGATACCGATTCACTTCCCGACAGGGGAACGTCGAACTCAACTGAATTCACTTCTTTTTTCGAAAGCAGGTGAAAGCGGAAACAGTGCAGCAATGCGGCGGTTGTCAATCCGGCAATTAACCCGATCCAGAGTCCGGAGGGGCCGATCCCCAGATGAATGCCAAGCAGGTATCCGAGAGGAATACCAATAACCCAGTAGGCTACAAAATTGACGTACATCGGAATGCGGGTGTCTTTCAATCCGCGCAGTGCCGCCAGACCACTGACCTGCAAACCGTCACTGATCTGAAAAATGGCGGCGAGGATCAGCAGTTGAGCTGCTACGCCGAGTATGTCAGTTTCCTGCGTATACAAACCGGCAAGTTGTTCGGGAAAGGTGATGAATACAATGGCCATCAGTCCCATATAGGCAGTAATTAACCCGATACCGGTAAAGCCGCTTAAACGAGCCCGGTGCGGGCTGTTTCGGCCGATGGCCTGACCCACTCGTACCGTGACAGCTGTGGAAAGTCCCAGTGCAACCATAAAAGTAACCGAGGCGATATTAATGGCAATTTGGTGTCCGGCTACCGCTGTTGTCCCAATCGATCCCATTAACAGTGCTGTTACGGAAAAAAGTGTTACCTCCATACAGGAGCTGATGCCATTGGGGATACCGATCCGGAGAATTTCGCGGACGTAAGGTATTTCCGGCCACTTAACATCCTGCAGCAATCTGTATTTTTTATATTCCGGTCTGGTAAACGTAAAGAGGGTGATGGTCAGAAACATAACCCAGAAAACGATAGTGGTTGCCCATCCGGCTCCGACTCCCCCGAGTTCGGGCATTCCCCACTGGCCGTAGATCAGGGTATAGTTTGAGATGATGTTAAATAAAAGCCCGAGTATAGTGATGAACATGGGCGGTCGGGTGGCGCCGAGTGCTTCATTGAAAAAGCGGAGGGTCATAAATGCGAAGGCGGCTGGAGTGCCCCAGGAGACGGCTTTAAGGTATCCGTCGGCAATGTGGATTACCTCCGCCTCCATGCCCATCAGATGCATGACCGGAGTGGCGTTACGAAGGGCGAGAAAAGCAGGGATGGTGAGGATTAAACTGAGCCACAGCCCTTGACGCAAATTCTTGCCGGCATTTTTGTGTTCACGCGCTCCGACAAGCTGAGCCACTATCGGGTTGACGGCCATAAGGATACCGGCACACAACATAAAGACGGGCATAAACAGGCTGCTGCCGATGGCGACTCCGGCGAGGTCGGTACCTCCGTAATTGCCGGCCATCAGGGTATCGACAACCTGCATGGCGATCTGGGCAAGCTGCGCTCCGGCCACCGGCAGGCCTAAAGCCAAAGTGAACCTGCTTTCGCGATAAAAGATGCGGGAGGTTAGTGGTAAATGTGCGTGTCTTCCGGCCAAGTTGTTAGTTGATTTTCAGATAAAGATCTTCCGCGAAACCGGATTGAACGGGCAAACCAACGGGGTGTTGTGTGAATATTGGCCTTAGGTGTGATGTCGGGAATGTGCACTTTGATGCATGACCTACCCCCACTGTTTTGTAACAACGATTAATTAGGCCTGCAGTTTTTTTAAATTGGAATAGTTGCTCCGGCCTTCAGGCCGGTGATAAAATGAGATAAGCAATTGCTGAGGGCTTTAGCCCTTGACCCATAGGGCTAAAGCCCTAAAATTTTTGGGGAACTTTCTTGCACCGGCCTGAAGGCCGGAGCAACTATTATAGCCTCACCAAACTACATGATATGTCCGGGGTTCTTGCAGCATCCTATTCTATGGTTGGACAACAATGATTTTACAATAACTACATCACTTTCAGTATCGGTTGATAACGCGACTTTCTCAGCTATCGCCCCTTTTCAAACTCCATCTCAGGCGGGTTAGATAATAGATTAAAAAGTGGCGTATTGACGAAATAGTAAGTTCTTCCAAGCTTTATCTTTTCCAAAAATCCATCATCAGCAAGCTGGTCAAGGTACTTCATCGCGGTCAACCGGCTGATTGCCAGGTCATTTTGTAAGTGCTTTATTTTTGTATATGGATGTCGGAAAAGGTGGTTAATTAAATCCTGACTGTAAAACTTATACCGGGCACGCAATTGGTGTTTATACTCCATCATTATCTCTCTTATCTCTGTAATGATTTTTAGAGTTTGCTGAGAAGTTTGGGTCACTCCTTCCAAAATATAAAGCACCCATTCTTCCCATAGCCCCTCTTTCCGAACATCTTGCAGCAACTTGTAATACCGTTCTTTGGTTTTAATTATATATCTGCTCAGATACAAAACCGGAATGTCCAGAAGTTTTTTCAATACCAGATACAGAATATTCAGAATTCGTCCGGTCCGGCCATTCCCATCATAAAACGGATGAATACTCTCAAATTGAAAATGTATTACAGCCATTTTTACCAAGTGATCAACCGGAAATACCGAATCATCATTAATGACTTTTTCAAGGTTTTCCATTCCCTGGATGATTTCTGCTTCTGATTGTGGTGGTACGAACACAATCTCACCGGTAGCCCGGTTTTTTAACTTTGTTCCCGGTAACTTTCTGAACCCGGCACTGTTGCTTTCGATCATCTCCTGAACATGCAATATTTGCCGAACGGTCAGTAAGTTATCGGCCCGTACTAAATCAAAGCCGCTTTTAAGAGCCTGAGCATAATCGCGAACTTCTTTGGCAGAAGCATCAATTACATACTCTTCAAAGAGTTCAGCTCTGAATAATTCGTCATGAGTTGTTATTATATTCTCTATCTCTGATGAATCCTTTGCCTCTTGAAGTGATAAGGTATCTATTAAAATTTGCTGATTGGGAATACTTGCACATACCCCTTTTAACTCAGCCAGATACCGGTTTGCCTCAATGGATTTTTTTAGAATTTCAGGTGTATTTAAATCCACATCGGGTGGCAGAGGAGTGACTTCCCAACCGGAATAGGCCATGCTTCTAATACTTTTGCTTTTTATACATATTCGGTTTGATATGTATAAAAAACGTAATTTTTTATACATATCCCAACTGATATGTATAAAAAATCCAATTTTCTATACATATTCCGGCTGACATGTATAGATTTTGCCATTTTTTATACATTGGGAGCACGGGTGTGGAGGCAGTAACTATTGTTAGTAGTCCGGGGAAGCGCGCCATAACGCTGCCCCGGGTTTACCCACTCTTTTATGATTTCAGCGGATCAGAAAAAAGAATAGTAGAAAAACGTGACCGCTACCACCAGAAAAACGATGGTCATACCGCCGCCCGCTTTGAAATAGTCACTTGTTTTATAGCCGCCGGCGGTCATCATAAGAGCGTTGACCTGGTGAGTCGGCAGAACGAAAGAGTTACCGGCACAAACGGCAGCAAGCAGAACGAGTGGTCGAGGATCCACCCCGGCCATTGTTCCGATGCTCACGACTAACGGAGCCAGTACGACTACCGCTCCTACGTTAGACATCACCAGGGAAAAGCCGGTGGCCAAAATACCTACTGTAAACAGGAGGATGATCGTATGGCTTCCCTCGACCAGCCCCATCACATTACCGGCAAGAAATTCAGCCGTTCCGCTGTTTTGCATGGCGACACCGAGCGGGATCAGCCCGACTAATAAAAATACAACCTTCCATTCGATGGCTTTGTAGGCTTCCTGGATTGACATAACCCGGGTTAACACCATAGCCAGCGCGCCGGTCAAAAATGCGATTGAGATTGAAAAACCGGACATCGCCAGCACAATGGCCAGTAAAAAACTACCGGCTGCTGGGATCGTTTTGGAGCGGTCCTTCGGCTCGGTTTCAAAAGGAGTGGTTACCACAAAGGGGTCGCTGTGGTGCAGTGTTTTTATGTGGGACCACGGTCCATAAATGATGAAGGTGTCGCCGGGTTGAATCTGGTGGTCTGAGAAATCACCTTCAATTTTTCGGCCGCTGCTGAACAGCATCAAAGGCTCTACGGCGTAGCGCCGGCGCAGAGAAAATTGCCGGATTGATTGACCGACAAGCTCGGATCGCGGAGGTACAATCACTTCTACAAAACCGGATTCTTCGGGGTCTTCCAACCCTTCAAAAATGTGATGGTCTTCGGTGGATTCCAGATTGTGTGTCTCAGCAAAAGCATCTATCCGGTTTTTATCTCCGTAAATTGCGACGATTTGTCCGGCTTCAAGCCGGGTTTCGCGCCACGGAGCATAATCAATATGATCTTCATGTGAGAGGGCCAGCACGTTCAAATGATGTTCAGCCCAGATCCCGGATTCTTCAAGAGATTTACCTATAAGGGGACTGGATGAAGGAATCCGGTAATAATGAATATTTTTTGCAAGCTGAAAGGCTTCCATGAGCTTTTCCTGTTCGGTAAGCTCCTGTCTGGAATCACTTGTTGATTTGGGCAGCAAGTACTTTCCGAACAGCCCGAAGAAAATGATGGCGGCCAGCAGCAGCGCGATACCAACCGGTGTTACGGCGAACAGACCGTACGGCTCGAGGTCGGCACTGATGAGCAGGTCGTTGGTAAGAATTAAGTGCCCGGAACCAACCATAGTAAGCGTACCTCCAATGATGGCGGCAAAACCTATCGGCATGATAAACTCAGAGGCCGATGCTTTAATCCGCCGTGCAATATCCAGGATACTCGGCAGAAAAAGGGCAGCAGCTCCGATATTCTGAATTACTCCGGAAAGCGTTCCCACGGAAAGGGACAAAACCCCCAGAATGCCGGTTTTGTTCGTGCCGACTTTGTTCAAGACGGCTTTGGAGAAGCGCGACATCATCCCGGTGCGGGCAATGCCGTCTCCCATGATCATTACCGCGATCATCGCGACCACCGCATTACTCGAAAACCCCGAAAGAGCCTCACTGGTGGTGAGTATGCCCGTCCAGCTTAAGGCCAGCATGGTGAGGATTGCCGTAACATCTATCCGTACAATTTCGGTAACGAGCAGAGTTATGGTCATCGCCATGATGGCCAGTACAATCAGAATTTCAGTTTCCATAAAATCTCAAATAACTATAAAGGTATTGGATTATAAGATTACCTGTTGCTGATCAATGTAACCAGTTGAGCAGGAATTACATTCAATATCTTATTCTAAAAAAATGCCGGGGTGCCACATATCTGCCCCGTTAATTTACTACAGACCTCTGAATCTGCAATGAGGGATAAAAATATAAAAATATAGATATTTTAATATGAATGCAACCAGAACTCCTCTGAAAATAATTTGGCCCGAAATTATTTATACTGAAGGGAACTCAACCACTTTTTTATCATCCAATACCACCGGTTATTTCAGATGTCCACATGCATATCACCCCGGAAAAACAGCGGGAAGTAGACGCCGCGCTTGATCACCATGCGCTGATCCTGTTCGACGGGGTCTGCAATCTGTGCAATTCGAGTGTCAATTTTGTGATTGACCGGGATAAACACGGGCGGTTCCGGTATGCTTCGCTGCAATCCGGAGTCGGAAGTTATGTGATGCAGCGTTTCGGTTTATCTTCGCAGGAAACCGATAGTGTGGTTTTGATCGAAAACCACACTATTTACCTCCGCTCGACGGCAGCATTGCGGATTGCAAGACAACTGAGCGGACCGGTAAAACTGCTGTACAGTTTTGTGATGGTCCCCCGATTGATTCGTGATCCGGTCTACAATGTTATTGCCAGAAACCGCTATAAGTGGTTCGGCCGTAGGGAAGAGTGCCGCGTTCCGACTCCGGAGCTTAGCTCGCTGTTCATAGAATAGAAAAATGTACAGCTGTACACTTCATTAATGAAACTGAATATGAATCCCGAACGTGTAGTCGATAAGTTCGCGGATATTCTCGTCCAGTGCTATTTTGAAGTGAACTCCCGGTTCAAAGCCTCCCAGTTTAAGGGTGGCCAGCGCATGTAGATGGTGACGGTATCTGTCGCTGAAATCATCGAATTCATCAGTCAAATTCATGCGGCCGGTCAAACCGCCGGCAAGGCTGAATATACCGGTATCAAAACCTGCATCAGCACGATAGTCAAAAAAGAGTTGCGCGTCTGCGGATTCATGATCGGGAATCATAACCGTGGCCCCGCTCTGAAATGCGGTGCGAAACCCGGTGGTACGACGAACATTTCGATAAGCTCTTCCGTAAATGGTAGTTACGTCGGGTAGAAAAGCTTCGTTCCGGTCCAGATCCGAGTACATACCAATTGATTCAGCAAATTCAGTCCCATGTTCAACTATGGGAAGGCGGGCACCAAATTCAAAAATTCTGTGAGGCTGTACATATTGAATTCCAACAAATGGGTTGCCGACTAAAAACTCCGATTCCGAAACTTCATCCGGTACGAATGGACTCGTGCCTTCAACACTTGCAAATGATAAGGGCATGTCGGCAGCCAATGCAAAACTTTCAGACAGATGAAAACGCCCGTTAACAAAAGTAGCGCTACTAAGTGGTGAGTATTCAAAATATTGTTCATCATCGTTTAATACCGGTTTATGGACCTCAAAAGAGATCAAACTTCCAGGGTCCATCTTGTCCCATAATGCCTGAGCTGATGCATTCCCGTTAAATACCGAAATCCAGAAAAACAAAACTACTACCCATGAAAAGCGTGATTTAATCCGCATGATTTCTCCCTGCGTTACTCCATAGTTAACTTATTGATGCAATA